>NZ_JEZN01000013.1:0-82560 GCF_000581715.1 Acinetobacter sp. 479375
GAAGTTTAACAGTTGGATCTTCTAGCATAAAAAATAATGAAGTCAAAGTGGGCTCTAATACCTTGACTGACAATGGATTGACAGTGGGTTCGACCAGTGTGACCTCTGGCAATGTTACAGGCTTAACCAATAAAACCACGACAAGTTCGGACTTTGCAACCGTAGGTCGTGCAGCGACAGAAGAACAATTAAAGACGATCCAGACAGGTTTAACTGATTCAGGTTTTGGCCTTAAAGCAGCGGATAGTAATACGGTTAATAAGAAGTTAGGTGAAACCATTGATATTGTAGGTGCCGATAGCAATATCACCACCAAAGTCGTGAATGGTCAGGTTGCCGTTGAGCTTTCCAAAAATATAGATTTGAGCAAAACGGGTAGTTTAACGGTCGGTAACAGTAAAGTGACTGACGGCAAGGTTGAACTAAAAGATGGCGCAAAATCAAATAGCAGTACGGTAGATGGTACCGTGGTGTCTGATGGCACAAATACGACCACCGTAGGTGCATCTCAAATTACGGTTGGGGCTGGATCAAACCCAGTTATTATTAATGGAGCTACAGGTCGTGTTAGTGGATTAACCAATACCGCATGGGATCCGAATGCAACCTATAACCAAAAGCAAGCGGCTACAGAAGAGCAGCTTAAATCGGTTAGTGACGTTGCTCAAAATGCCAATAAAGGCTGGAATGTTAAATCGGATTCAACCTTAGCATCTACTCAAGTTAAACCAGAAGATACTGTCGATATAGGTCTCGCGAATGACGAAAAGAATCTTAAGGTTGCAGCGACTAATAGTAATGGAACCACGACCATTGACTTTAGTCTGAGTAAAGATTTGCTGCTAGATAGTGTGAATGCTGGTGGAACAGTTATTGATAAGAGCGGCCTAAGATTTGTTGACCCTATTACAGGTCTACCTTTGTCTAATACACCATCGATCTCTTTAGGTGGAATTAATGCGGGTAACCAAATTATTAGTAATGTGGCTCCGGGTAAAAATGGAACAGATGCAGTCAATGTGAATCAGTTAAATGATGTGAAGGCGATTGCAGAAGAAGGGTGGGTGTTTACTACAGCTACATCAGGTAAGGGGCAAACAGTAAATTCATCACTTCAAACGATTAAGCCGAATCAAAGATTTACCATGATTTCTGGTGATAACGTGGAGCTTATTCAAAATGGCGACAAGGTGACTATTACCACCACACCAGAAGTGAATTTTGATAAAGTAACGGTCGGCAATGTAGTCATTGATAAAACCACCAATAAAATTACGGGAGTAGAAGCGGGAACCGTCGCAGCAAATTCAAAAGATGTGGTAAATGGCAGTCAGCTTCACGATCTGGGTAGTGGTGTTCAAAATATTATTGGTGGCAATACCACTTATGATCCTAATACTGGGACATATACCAATAATAATATTGGGGATACTGGACAAAATAACATCAATGATGCGATCAAATCGATCAATGACACCGCCCAAAATGCCAATAAAGGTTGGACAGTTTCCACCAATGGTCAAAATGCAAGTCAGGTAAAACCAACGGATACTGTGGATTTTGCTAATAAAGACGGCAATATCAAAGTCAATAACACAGGCAATAACATTACGGTTGACTTGGCGAAAGATATTCAAGTTGATAGTGTTACGGCTGGTGATACAACGGTGAATAACAATGGTTTAACCATCAATGGCGGGCCAAGTGTAACCAAAAATGGTATCGATGCAGCTGGCAATAAAGTCACTGGTGTTGCAGAAGGCAGCATTGCTCAAGGCAGTAAAGATGCAGTCAATGGCAGCCAGATTCATGACATTATCGGTGATGGTGCATTTCAGGGAGGAGATGGCAATACCATTACCAATATTGGAGGCACGGGTGCAACCAACATTAATGATGCGATTGGATCAATCAATCAAAAAGCAGGTCAACATAGCACTGTTGAAGCAGGTCAAAATATTACGGTTAAAGAAAGTACCAATAGTAATGGCGGTAAAGAATATACCGTTGCGACCGCAGATGATGTGAAATTTAACTCGGTCACCTCAAATACCGTGACTGCAAATAATGTGAAAGTTGGCGATGTAAATATTGACCAAAATGGTATCAATGCAGGCAATCATAAAATCACAAATGTTGCACCAGGTGAAATTTCCAGTACATCCAAAGATGCTGTCAATGGTTCACAGTTAAATACCTCGAATCAATATATCGTGAACTCGCTGGGTGGTGGTGCCAAATATGAAAATGGTCAATTTACTGGCCCTACCTACAATGTGAATAACGGAAGTTACAACAATGTCGGAGATGCATTAGGCGCATTAAATCAGGCAGATATCAATCTCGGAAATCGAATTACCAATCTTGGAGATCGTTTGGAACAAGTGTTCTATAACGTAAATGGCCGTATTGATGATGTTGAGAAAAAAGCCAATGCAGGTATTGCTTCTGCGATGGCACTGGAAGGAGCGCCTTTTGTTGCGGGTAAATTTACCTATGCTGTAGGCGCTGCTTATCATGGTGGAGAAAATGCAGTCGGTGCAACCTTGCGTAAAACTGCGGATAATGGTCGCTGGTCAATTACAGGCGGTGTTGCAGCAGCGTCGCAGGGAGATCCAAGTGTCCGTGTGGGTATCAGTGGTGTGATTGATTAATTTCATGAATGCTCAACAGGAGATGGATGGGCCATCTCCTTTCACAAAAATATTAAAGAGAACAAAAGCTATGCAAATCAAAAAAACTTTTATGTTCGCTGCAATGTTGGGCTTTATGATGTCTGCAACAGCAGCTGAACCGACGGCAACGACAGAACAAATTACTTTCCCTGACATCAGTAAAAGCTATCTTAAACAGGTATTACGTTATGAAGTGGCTGATGTAGTTCGTTTAGATACTGGATTGAATAAAGACCAGATCAGGCACCTATTAGGTAATCCACAATTTAATGAAGGAATTTTTGGTGCAAAAGTCTGGAATTATGTGTTGGATATTCGTGTACCGAACAGTAATGATTATAAACGTTGCCAGCTTCGTATTGATTTTGACAAGAACAATAAGGCTGAGCGATTATCTTGGAAAGGTCAGGATTGTGAAGCTTTAATACATCCTAGCAATCCAGCACCAACTTTAACCCCAACTCCAGTACCTGTTGCTCCAGCACCCGTTCGATCAAAAGATATCCTATTCGCTTTTGATCGCTCAGATGTTGCAGGAATTACAACTGGAGTAGATTCGGTCAAAGAAATTGCAGAACAGATTAATCATTCACAAGATCATCGTCCTGTGATTGTTGCGGGTTATACTGATCGATTAGGGTCTTATGCATATAACCAAAAACTTTCTGCAAAACGCGCACAAACGGTAGCAACATTGTTGACGCAATATGGCATTGATTCAAATCGTATAAAGATAGAAGCGAAAAATCAGACCACTGCCTATCAACAATGTGGGACAAACTCAGATAAGTCTCAACTGGTTGAATGTCTAGAACCCAATCGCCGTGTCAATGTAAATTGGTAAGTCAAGCAAATTGATAAAGAAGTACGCTTGAGGCGTACTTTTTTACGGCTTATTTGATAACACTTTTGGATGCATCACTAAACGATAATAAGCAATGAATAAGAAAATCCCTGCGGCACAGCTCAAAAAGATCAGTTTAGGTAATACAAAATAAGTTTGGGTACCCATCTGATTGAGTTGTATAAATAATTGCACAGCATGGGTCGAAGGTAATAGCCAAGTAAAACCCTGTATCCATAACGGCATTGCTTGAATAGGCCAGGCAATGCCTGTTAATAAAAATAAGGGAATAGAGGTCGAAACCAGAAAAAGTCCAGCTCGTTCAGACATATCCAAGAGCGAACCAAAAAGTAGACCTAATCCAGTGACACAACTGACGAAAATGGGTACAGCCAACAGCATTCCCCAGAAGTTTCCGCCACGTGGATAGTCATTAACCCAAAAAATGAAGCCAAATAAATAAAAACAACCTAAGCAGCCAATGGTAAAAAAGCAGGCAAAAATTCCCCAAAATTCACTTGCTTTCGGACGCCAGTTTTTTTCTCGAAAACCGCCAATCAACATGCCCAAACCTAAAACAATGGTTTGATGAATAATCACAGGTGCGACCGCAGGAAAAATATAACTTCCATAACCTGATAAGGTATTAAATAAAGGGATTTGGTGGATTGAAAGTTCGGGTTTGAAATGTGAAATTTTTCCAAAGCGTTCGGCTTGTTCACGAATTGCATTTTCAATCGCAGTGGCTAAGCCTAATCCAATATCTTTGGTTTTTAAAAAGTAGGCAGTACTGATATAAAGTCCGATCCCTCCAACTTCGCCGCGTTGAATACTATTAGACAGATTGTTGGGTAAATACAAGATGCCATCCGCTTTTTGGTTACGCACCATTTGTTCGGCTTCAAGAAAATTACCAGTAACTGCTTTAATCTTCACATCAGGACTATTGGCAACTTGAGTAATGATCGTTGAAGTAACGACGCTCTGTTCTTCATCTACAATGACGATAGGAAGGGATTCAGCGTGTTCTGCCTTATAAGCCGTTGGATAAAAGATACTATAAAAGAAAACAGATAAAATGACGGTGGTCAAAATAGATGAGTTTTTAAAAATATTTTTAAATGTTTCAAGATAGTAGTGAAAGAAATTATGCATTGCTTTGCTCCTTCACTAACTTTTTCATGAGTAACACACTCAGCGCAAAATAAAATAGACAATAGCCCAGTAAAATAAGAAAAGGCCAGACTGAAATTAAGATATCACTCCCTACGACCCATTGCTCTGTTTGTAAACGTGCATAAGGGGTATAAGGAATGATCATTGACCAAAACTGAGTAAAAATGGGAGCATTATTTAATGGTAATGTGACACCCGCAAAGCTTAACGATGAGCCTCCATAAACTGCAATAAACCCAAAAGTTCGTCCTAAATTTTTACTGGCAAGCACTACCGTTGAACTAATAAAGGCATAGGCAAAATACAGTAAAATTTGTCCTGCCAGTATCATCACTAAGCTTCCTGCAACAAACCAACCTCTAATCTCGATTAACCAAAACATCCACGCCCAAGTCCAGAAAGTATAAATCACCACATAGACCAATATTTTTGCAAAAAGTGCTTGGATATAATCATCTTGGTTTGCCCAGTCAGGTACAGTTTCTCTTTTTAATTCCTGTCCAATCGCAAATGCCACACAGCAACATAGTAATAAATGTAAAATAGCAGGAATAACAAAAGGTTCTAAGTAAAATTCATAACTTAAATTTGGATTATATAAAGTTGAAATTTTAACGTTGGGTGTTGGCATACTGAGGTAAGGCAGCACATTTCCCAGATAACTTTCTCCAGCAAAATCTGCCATGCCATTCAAAACAGACAAAAGCATGGCCGATGAAACCGTATTTCCCACACTAAAAAATGACTGATTAAACACTATACTAATTTGGGCATCCTGCGCATTGACCAAACGTTGTTCTGCGCCCGCAGGGATATGGACATAACCCCAGATTTTGGTTTGGTTGAGTAAATTCTCAACTTCAGTCTGGTTTTGAGTTTGGTATTTTACATCGAGGGTATGATTGAGGGATAAATCACGACCAATGTTACGACTAAGTTCACTCTGATCCTGATCAATGACGGCAATTGGCAAATGATCTGGTTTGCCCGTATAAAACATGCTACCAAATAACAAAATGATAAATAGTGGGGCAATCACCACCATGGCCAGATCCCACTTATTGTGGAGGAGATAGCGTAGCTCTCGTAACATACTGGCAAGCATGTTTATTTTGCCTCAGTCACTTTAAAGACCACACTCATTCCTACCTTCAAATCTGATATGGCATGTTCTGGGACTAAATGTAGTTTAAAACTACGAATGTCATACCCACCTGTTTGGCGCGTGGTTTTAATCGTGGCGAATTCACCTTCCGCATCAATATTTTTAATTTTAAACTCGACTTTTTGATTGAGTGCAGGAATATAACCTTCTAGAGTTTTGGCTTTATAAACCGAGCGATATTGATCTTCACGCACATTTAAACTCACCCAAAGTTCATCATCTTCCAAAATACTAACCACGGGTACAGCGGTCGCGACCAGCTCGGATGGTTTGCCGTAAGTTTTAGAAATGGTTCCATTGACAGGGGAATACAGTTTGGTTTCGCCTTCTAGTGCGTTAGCTTCCGCTAATGCAGCCTGAGCAATTTCAACCTGCGCATCCGCCATTGATTTTTGTTCAGGGGTGCTGCCGCGTTTGGCTCGGGCATATTGTTGATAAGTTGCTTCGCTGAGTGCTTTGGCAGATTGTTGGGTGGCATACATTTCATCACGACGTTGCCGTGAAATTACACCTTCTTGATAGAGCACGGCCCCACGTTGATAAGTTTTAGTGGCCAGTTCTGCCTGTGCCTGTACACTTTTCCAATTGGCATACAACGTCTCAATGTTTTCCTGCTGTGAACCACGTTCAGCCGTGGATTGCAGCGCTTGTGCAGATTGTAAAGCAGCCAGAGCCTGCTGTTTCTTTGCCTGAATTTCAGGGCTAGTTAACAACACCAGTTCCTGTCCTTTTTTTACTTTTTGCCCTTCAGAGACATAAACTTGTTCGATCCTACTAGGCACTTTGGTACTGATATGTAAGGTTTCGGCTTCTACTCGACCCTGCACTTGTACTTGTTTGGGTTGGTAGGCTTTCCATAATCCATAAGCAATCAGTCCCAGTAGTAATAACACCACAATTGCAACGATGACTTTCAAGAGTCCTTTGTTTTTAGGTTTTTCAGGCTTACTTTGCTGTTGTTCCGTTTGATTTTGCTCGATCTGATCAGGTTTTGCTTCTGTATTCTCTGGATTAGAAGAGGAATCTGGATGTTGAGCGTCAGATGGTGGTTGATCTTGATTCATCATGTCCTCTCCTTTAACGAATGAAATCGGTATTTGGTTGGTTTACATAGGCTTTAAAGTTTGAAATCGATCCGTGACTTTGTAATAAAGTCGCCAATGATAAAATATATTTATAGGCATTGAGCGCCATTTCGCTATCTAAAGCATTTAAGGCATTTTGAGCATCAATCACTTGTGTTGCAGTACCCATATCTTCTTTAAAGGACAGCTCTTGAATGCGTAAATTTTCCTGTGCCGCTTTTTGGTTTTGTAAAAGTAAGCTATGGGTCTGTTGTGCTGAATGAAGTTCGCTATAAGATTTATTCAGCACATTTTCAATTTCTTGTTTGGTACGTGCCGTAAGTAATTCTGTGGCATAGCGTTTAAGTTCGGCAGAATGGATACTTTTACTTTTATCAATGCCTGAAAATAAGTTATAGCGAGCTGCAATTCCTACGATCCAGTTTTCTTTATCATCGAGGCTATATTCACCAAAAGCAAATAAATTTGGTTTTTTGGCAGCTTGCTGGGCTCGAACATTTTCATTGGCAATTTGAGTATCCATTTGCATTTTGCGCACCAGACTGGACTGTTCTGGATAGGTGGCCATCAAATTGTCTAATGACTGAGTTTGGGCCTTGTTAACAAATAACGGTGTAGTAAGTTGATTCACTTGATTGGTTCTGAGCAGATTATTGAGTTGAAACTGACTACTTTGTAAATTTGCCTGTGCATTTTGCAATAAACGCTGCGCATTGTTCCTCGCCACTTCAAACTGCATGCGCTGTCCTTTACTTAAAAATCCCTGTTTTTCAAGTTTGAGAGCATTATCCAAATGGCGTTGCATAGCGTTAAAATTAAATTGACTAGATTTCAGCAATTGCTGTTGTAATTGCACATTGAAGTAAGCCTGAATCATTTCAAAGCGTTGTACGTCTTGTTGTTGCTCGGTATTAAGTTCAGAACGTTGTGATTGGATCGCTGCAATTTGTTTGGTTGATTTGAGTAAACCGCCTGTATAAAGCGGCATGACCATTGAGATAGATGATCTGATTTGTTCATCTTGTAAGGTTAAATTGGCGTAATTAGGAACCATGTTGACGCCATCATGAATAACACCACTGACCCCATTTTCAATATCACCAATGATATTAGGAGGAATCACATTTTCCCATTCATTCAACTGGTTATCGAGTTTCTCATTCAGCGCATTTTCAATGCCCTGTTTAAATGAATTTAATGGCACATCTACTTCGCTGTGAAATTTATAGGCGCGAACATTCAAATCAATCCGTGGTAGCCCCAAACCTTTTACAGCTTCGGCATCCAATTTTGCAGAACTTTGCAGGGCTTGATTGGCCTGAGAGGTGTACGAGTTTTCAAGCACTTGCTGTTCAGCTTGTACATAGCTATAACTTTGGGCTTGTACTTGAGCGCACAAGCCTGTAAAACCTAATCCAACCGCCATGATCTTGAATAAAGTCTGCGTCAAGAAGGTTGGTTTTGTTGTATAAACCTGACGTCTAAATTTCATAGAAAACAACTTTTAATATTTTCAGCTAGTGTAATCGATTATTTATAAAAGTAAGTTATTGAATTGTTTACAATACATTTGTATAACAGGCTTAAACCGCTGATCAAGTCCAAATCAAACCCTAATCTTGATCAAGCAGGAGACTGTCAGTTTGATATTAGCCTAAATTAAGATTTTGAATAGACTAAATCAAGAGACTTAGCAGTTCATATTGAAATATTTATGGGTTCAATTACTGCACGAAACTTCAAGATATGGTTAAATGCCACATTCAGTTTTGTTTCACTCTAACAAAGGAAAAATCATGCGCGCGTACAATTTCTGTGCTGGTCCTGCTGCATTACCCACTGCCGTTTTAGAAAAAGCTCAAGCTGAGTTATTGGATTGGCACGGTAAGGGCCTTTCCATCATGGAAATGAGTCATCGCAGTAAAGATTATGTCGCGGTTGCGGAAAAAGCTGATGCGGACTTGCGTAAATTGATGAATATTCCTGAAAATTATCAGGTTTTATTTTTACAGGGCGGGGCATCACTTCAATTTTCAGCGATTCCACTCAATCTTTTGGGTAAAAACCCTAAAGCGGACTATATTCATACTGGGATTTGGTCAGAAAAAGCCTTAAAAGAAGCACAGCGTTATGGCGAGATCAATATCGTAGAAGCGGGTACAACGCTCAATGGCAAACTGGCGATTAAAGACCAAAGCGAATGGAGTTTATCTCAAGATGCTGCCTATGTACATTATGCTGATAATGAAACCATTGGCGGTTTACAGTTCGCGGGTGTTCCAGAGGTGAATGCACCTTTGGTATCTGATTTGTCTTCAAGTATTTTGTCTGCGCCAATTGATGTATCCAAGTTCGGTTTGATTTACGCGGGTGCGCAAAAAAATATTGGTCCAGCGGGTTTAACGATTGTCATTGTTCGTGATGATTTACTGGATCAATCTCGTTCAGAGATTCCTAGTATTTTGAAATATTCTGCACAAGCAAAAAATGATTCAATGGTGAATACGCCTGCGACTTATTCATGGTATTTGTCTGGTTTGGTCTTTGAATGGTTACTCGAACAGGGTGGGGTAGAGGCTATTCATCAGGTGAATCTGGAAAAAGCCAAATTGCTTTATGGTTATATCGATGCCAGTGACTTTTATAATAACCCGATTGCTGAAGCGAATCGTTCAATTATGAATGTGCCATTTACTTTGGCAGACGAAGCTTTGGAAAAACTGTTTTTGAAAGAAGCTGAAGAAAATCATTTGTTAAATCTGGCGGGACATCGCTCAGTTGGTGGGATGCGTGCAAGTATTTATAACGCTGTCCCGCTTGAAGGTGTACAAGCTTTGGTGAACTTTATGGATGACTTTGCTCGACGCAATGGTTAATTAAGCGAAAAAAATAAAGCCCTCAAAAATGTGAGGGCTTTATTTTGCATATTTGATATATCAAAAAGCCAATAAACTAGGCAGCTAATAAGCCAAAATGGTAAAAAATCATGGCTGCGAGAAACATTCCAAGAACAAAAAAGCAAAAGGCACCTTTGTCCAACTTAATTCGTTGACCACTAAATTGGATGAGACTATAGCTTTGTTGTTCTCGAATAATTTTCATTAATGAGCCTAATAATTAAATTATTGTGAAAATATATTAATTATTCGTAGTTTTAGCATAAATATTCGCCTGAATCCAGAGGTTGCCACGAATATACTGCCCAATTTCAAAGTTTTTATACAAATGTTGTTTTGTTGCAATACGAATTAATGTTGCAGGCAGATTATCTTCTAAAACTAAAGTGACATCATAAAGGGTATATTCCTCATTCATAAACGTCATGGAAGTTTTACCTACAATATTACCCTGAAACCACGCTTCATCTTCCTGACCCATAGTTTCGCCATATAGATAGGCCACCATTTTAGAAAAATCAACAGTGACAGGTTCTTTATCTTCAGGGGTTTTCGGCTCCCATGCATTAATCAGTTCCTGTAAATTTTCAGGTGCCACGCCATTATGTTCAGCTAAAATATCATTTAATGCACGATGGTGTTTAATTGAGGCTGGATCATCCACAATAATCGTTTCATTATCCGCTACCTGTTCTAACTCATAGGCCCAAGCATTGAGTTGAACCTGATAATTTTGATCCTTTTGATAATGACCATGATTGACAGCATATAAATTATCAAAGGCATAAATAATCGTGTTTGCATTTACTTTTAGTCGTAATACTGCTTGAGTCGCAGAATCCGAAGTAATAATTCGATCAATGGTCGCATTAAATTTATACGGACTTTCAAATGTAGGAAATGCAGTTTTTAATGCTTTCGGTTTATTATTTTCAACTGCAATAATCTGATTCAGTTGAATAGAGGACTTTGCAGGGCCTTGAATGAGCCAAAAAGCCTGATCCATTTCTTCTTCACATTCACAAATCCCCATCGGCATGACTGGGCTATCTAAAGCCAAGCCCAACCATTTTGGGACATCTTGCTCAGGTTGGGTAGATAAAAGTGTCCAATGCTGCGCATGACTGCCAAAATTATTTTCTTCAATGTGAATGATTTCAGGGCTGTTTTGATTTTTCATATTGGCTGTGAATCGAAAATGGATAACTTGATATATTAAATCGAGCATATCTTGGTTTTTTCAAGTCTAGCACTGTAATTATGTAAAAAAATCATCAGGATTTTTCACCCGAATAAATATCCATGCGTAAAACTGAATCTGTTAAAATATTGCTTATTTTCGTCCAAGAGACATGCAGTTGTTAGCATTCAAGTTATGGGTAGATGCAGATGCATTGCCTAAAATTCTGCGTGAAGTGATTTTACGGGCATCTGATCGTTATCAACTCGAAGTGACCTTCGTCGCCAATCAAAATGTCGGGATTACACCATCAGTTCGAATTAAATCCATTCAAGTCATGAGTGGTGCAGATCAGGCAGATCAAGAAATTGTGGAGCGGATGCAGGAAAATGACATTGTCATTACGCAAGATATTCCGCTTGCTGCGCAAGTGATTGAAAAAGGCGGTGTTGCAATTCATCCGCGTGGTGAGGTTTATACCACGGCAAATGTTAAGGCGCGTCTACATCTTCGTGATTTTATGGACACCTTACGTGGCGCAGGTGTACAAACAGGTGGGCCACCGCCGATATCAGAACGAGATAAACGAGAGTTTTCGAGTGCTTTGGATCAAACCATTTTGAAACAAAAGCGTAAAACAGCATGAGAATCCAGAATGCTATCTAAACGTAACATTGTCATAACCTATGTTGTGTTGGTGTTTATCTGGGCCACTACGCCTCTTGCGATTGTGTGGAGCGTGTCTGATCTCTATATTTTGTGGGCAATGGCGTTACGTTTTTTTATTGCTTTACCCATTGCTGCGATTTTATTGTTTTTTCTCAAAGTTAAATTTCCTACCGACAAAGTTGCACTACAGAGTTATGTGGCGGGTTCTTTTAGTCTGATTGGTTCGCAGATTTTTACCTATATCGCAACACAATATTTAAGTTCGGGAATTATCGCGTTAATGTTTGGTCTAGCGCCGATTATTGCAGGACTAATGGCACATTTTGCTTTGAATCAACATCTGAATCGATTGCAATGGCTAGGAATGTTTGTGGCGATTTCTGGGCTTGCACTGATTTGTTTTGCTGGATCTGAGCAGAATATTCAGCCCATTGGAATTGGTTTAATGCTAATCAGTGTATTTATGTATTGTCTATCCATTTTTTGGGTCAAGAAAGTCAATGCCAATGTACAACCGATGGCACAGGCAACAGGGTCGATTTTAGTCTCAGCTTTAGGAGCAATTTGTTTGATGCCGTGGATTTGGCAATATGCACCCACACATCTACCTGAAGCTAAATCGTTATTGGCCTTAATTTATACCGTGATTATGGCATCGTTGATCGCGATGTTTTGTTATTTTAAATTGGTACGCAATATCAAAGCGACGACTTTATCGCTGACCAATGTCATGACACCACTTTTAGCCATGTTGGTTGGTGTATTGGTCAATCACGAAAAACTATCCATGTTTGGAGTGATAGGCGCAGCGATTATTTTAATTGGGTTATTTCTATATTTTTATAAAGATTTACAAGCCAGTCGTAGATTACAAATGCATTTAAAACAGCAAAATTCCAAGCAATCATTTGAAAACGAATAACCTTCATAAAGATTTAGTTAGTCGTTTAATATTTGTTCCGCAATACATTCTGCTAGCTTCACTCGATCGTGTGGATGCAAGGTAATAAAATAAACCCCTGTTTTAAATTTATGATCATCTTCAGGAATGCTATATACCACTTGAGCTGTCACCGCAATATGAAAATAATTGTCAGGATGACTAAGGGTGATATGAATATAAGTGCCTTCATTTAATGACTCAGATGCATAAAAACTGAGTCCAGTTTCAGAGACATTGACTTGTTCAGTACTCGGTAAGATGGATTGAACGATAGAGTCGTACAGAGAACCCGTAATTAAATTCAATTTTTGATTAAATAAAGATAAGATACGAGCAATTTGTTGATCTTTTTGATTTAATTGTTCTAATTCGTAGCTAAACGCATGATCAATTTGATCTAATTCTGCAAGTAGTAGAAAATAGCGCGGCAAAACAAAACTTGGATCGTAAGGATCGTTAAGCGCAACTGCATCAGAAATAATCTGATAGTTGATTCTTAACGCAGCATCTATACGAGACATGACACGGCGTTCAGTTATACCACTCGAATGCTGTGAATTTTCCATAATGAAATTACCTCGGATTAGATGGTATGTTTAAACCAATCTCGTTATATATCGGGTTGAGATATACTCGCGCACGGCGTAGTAATCACTTTATTTCTTTTATTGCATTGGTTTCCATGATTGGTCTCACCTTGGGTGTTGCCGTACTCATCACCGTGCTATCGGTCATGAATGGTTTTGACCGTGAGTTGAAAAACCGTGTCTTAGGCATGATACCTCAAGCTACTGTTTCTTCAACACAAATTTTAACAGATTGGCCAGAACTTGCAAAAAAAATTGAAAGTCATCCGCATGTCACGGGTGTTGCACCTTTTACTCAGTTACAAGGCATGTTGACTGCACATGGTCAGGTGGCAGGCATTATGGTGACTGGGATTGAACCCAAATACGAAACCAAGGTTTCTATTATCCAAAATCATATGGTTGCAGGGAATATTAATAGCCTGCAAAAAGGTGAGTTTGGCATAGTATTGGGTAAACAAATGGCAGATGCATTAGGTCTTGGACTTAATGACAATGTTACCTTGGTGCTTCCCGAAGCAACTCCATCGCCAGCAGGCGTCGTGCCGCGCTTTAAGCGTTTTAAAGTGGTAGGAATTTTTAGCATTGGCGCAGAAGTCGATTCGATGATTGGCTATATCGCCTTAAATGATGCTTCAACGCTGTTACGTTTGCCCGATGGTGCACAAGGTATCCGACTAAAATTAGACAATATCTTTCAGGCACCTCAAGTCGCAAATGACATTGTGAAAACCCTGCCACCGAACTTTTATGCATCTGACTGGACCTATACTCACGGTAACTTATTCAGTGCGATTCAGATGGAAAAGGCGATGGTGAGTTTGCTACTGTTCTTAATTGTGTTGGTAGCGGCATTTAATATCGTATCCTCTTTAGTGATGGTCGTGACCGATAAAAAATCAGATATTGCCATTTTGCGAACCTTGGGTGCTTCTCCAGCGACCATTACCAAAATTTTTATGGTACAAGGCACGGTGATTGGTGTGATTGGGACCGTTGCAGGTGCGATTTTGGGCATCGTACTGGCGACCAGTATCAGTAATGTGATCGACTGGCTCAATACTGCTTTTGGCTGGCATTTGTTTGACGCTTACTTTATTAACTATTTACCGTCGTATTTAAGATGGCAAGATGTGGTGTTGATTGTTTCTGTGTCTTTAATCTTAAGCTTTTTAGCGACCATTTATCCAGCTTTGCGTGCTGCAAAAATTCAGCCTGCGGAGGCTTTACGTTATGAGTAAAATCGTTCTGGAAGCCAAAGATATTTATAAAAGTTTTACCGATGGTAAATCCAAGGTCGACGTGATTAAAGGTCTGTCTTTACAGGTGAACGCGGGTGATTTTGTTTCAATCGTGGGAGCAAGTGGCTCGGGTAAAAGTACTTTACTGCATGTATTGGGCGGACTGGATCAGCCAACGCAAGGTCAAGTATTTTTAAATGGTCAGCGCTTTGACACTTTAGATGAAGCGGAGCGCGGTTTTAAGCGTAATGAATATTTAGGCTTCGTTTATCAGTTTCATCATTTGTTACCTGAGTTTACGGCACTCGAAAATGTAGCAATGCCGCTGATGCTGCGTAGTAATAGCAACTTTAAAGAGGTGAAACAACGTGCAGAGTATTTGCTAGAGCGAGTCGGATTATCACACCGTCTTGACCATAAACCCGGTGAGTTATCAGGGGGTGAAAGACAACGTGTGGCTTTAGCTCGTGCCTTAGTGACTAAACCTGCTTTAATGTTAGCTGATGAACCTACAGGTAATCTGGATCGTAAAACAGCGATGACGATTTTTCAGTTGCTGATGGATCTGAAAAAAGAATTGAATATGGCGATGCTTATTGTGACTCATGATGAACAATTGGCACAATCCGCAGACTCTATTTTGCATATGCAAGATGGTCTATGGGTTGATCAAATTAGCTAAGATGAAATGATTTACCGACCAATAACCTTTTAAAGCTCATGAAAATGGGCTTTAATTTTGCCCAAAAAGAATGCCTATAAAATTACATGTTAAAAATTATATTGTTGGGATGGATTGCAGGCATCAGTTTGATGGGATATTCATTGCCTTACCTGAAATCGATCGGCGTTTATTTTATTGTATTTGTTTTGATTTTATGGATGATTTATTTTGTAAAAATAAAAACATGCAGCGAAAATATATCCTTTAAAGCAGTTCTAATCGCAAGTTCAACATTTGGTATGTTGATACTTGGTGATCTATACGCAGATCATGCCTTGACTGAACATCTTAAATATAAAGAAATGACGTCAAGAAGGGCATCTGAAGTCATCTATATTCGAAAAATCGGAGAAAGTACAGAACACGGAATTAAGCAGCCTATTGAAATTTTATCTCAAAATAAACCTACTGTTATATGGCTAGCCTATATTGATGATCAGCTTTTGGAAAATATGCAGATTAACAATAATAGCTTAGCACTAGGACAATATTATCAGGTACAAGGAATCGTGAAGCCTGTGCATGGTTATGCGAATGCAGGAGGATTCGATCAGGAAAAGTGGTTTGTTCAGCAAAACTGGATGTCAGGCTTTCAAGTCCAACAGATTCAGCCCCTATCGATGCAACAAGTTTATGGTTTGGGTTTTCAGCAACATCTCAAACAGCAAAATAATCTCTGGTACAAATTTAGTCTAAATATTGAGCAATTGCGACTGGATTTTCGTATTCAATTACAACAGCAACCTCTGAAATATAAAGCGCTGATGCTGGCGCTGTTGACAGGTGATCGTAGTTTATTGGATAAAAATACGGAACAAATGTTTCAGCGCTTTGGTATTTCACATTTACTGGCGATCTCTGGTCCACATGTACTCATCTTGGCGGCATTATTTACATGGCTACTAAGCTCCATAATCCATAAATACCAGCCCACACTTTATTTAAGATTTCCCAGAAAAATTTTAATGATTGTGCCATTTTGTGGTTGTGTCTTTATTTATACTGCATTTGTGGGCTTTGAAATTCCAGCATTACGCACCTTATTATTCACCATGATTGCCAGTTTATTCTTAATCTTTAAACATGAAATTCGACCGTTTAATTTGCTGTTATATACCGCCAGTTTCAGTGTATGGATTGATCCATTGAGTATTTTATCGGCTGCTTTTTGGTTATCTTATGGTGCTTGTTTTATTTTGTTGAATATTTATCAATCCATGCAGCATCAGTCAGATTCAGTACCTAATCTAAGGCAAAAGATCTGGAAAAACAGCAAAATATTGGTTCAATCGCAATGGAAAATTTTTATTGCTTTATGTCCACTGGTGCTTATATTTTTTAAACAGCTGTCTTGGATCGCACCGATTGCCAATCTGATTGTGATCCCATTTTTAGGTGGGGTGATCGTGCCACTGGGCATTATTGCAGCTTGTATCTCCTTGATCATTCCGTCTTTGGGACAGCTACTTTTTCATATTAATGACTTATTAATAAGTCTTTTATTTTTTATTTTAAACGGTCTGGATTATCTTTTTCAGCCTGAGCTGTATGCATTTGCTTTAACTCCCATGCTTTTACTCAGTTTTAGTCTCGGTATTGTGTTGTTATTTTTACCTAGCGGTGGTATTCCAAAGTCATGGGCAGTGTTATGTATTTGCCCCATATTTTTATTGGCATGGATTAAACGGGATACACAGATATCGGTGATTGATGTAGGGCAAGGGCAGTCTGTTTTTGTACAAGATGCATCTCTGCGTATGCTGATTGATACGGGCGGTTATTATGATGAAAGCAAATTTAGTATTGGTCAAAATGTTGTGGTTCCTTATTTAAAATCTCAAGGGGTTGCACAACTTGATCGTATTTTACTTTCTCATTTGGATCAGGATCATAGTGGAGCGCTTGCTGCTGTTTTGCAGCAAACCAGAGTCAAGCATTTAATGGCCAATGAAACCCTACCACAGCCCACATTATCGTTACAAACAGGCACTTCTTTTTCCAGATGTTATACGGGTCAAACATGGCAGACCCCAGAGATACGCTTACAAATACTCTCTCCAGAACCTGTTGATGATCAAACAATTCAATACAACCGAAATGAATATTCTTGCGTGGTCTATCTGGAGCTATTAAAGGCGAATGGTTTACGTCGATTTTTAATTATGGGCGATGCTGGCTGGGAGACCGAATATCAAATTTTTCAAAAGTATCCCGACTTAAAAGTTGATGTTTTGGTGCTGGGGCATCATGGTAGCAAGCACAGCTCATCTTATGATTTTTTAAAACATTATCAGCCTAAAATCGCGGTTGCATCCGTTGGATATACCAATCGTTATGGACATCCGAGTTTAGAGACATTATCTAGATTAGATGCTTTACATATTCCGCTTTATACCACGATCCAGTCAGGAACGATCACGTTTAAGGTGGAAGATCATGAAGTAAAACTGGAACAATATCGAAATACAGTTAAGTGGCTGAATCTGTACAAGTCATATTAAGTTTTTTGGCTTGTTCACGGACTTGTTCTACTTTTTTCAAAGCAGCTTCATTCTCTAGCGTATAAACATTGTCGAGTTCAGGATTCGCTTTAAAGCGCTTATAACTCCAATGATAATGTTGAGGATATCGACGAATTAGATTTTCAATGGCGTGATGAATGACCAAGGTGCCATGTGTATCTGATCCTTCATAGATTGCAGGATCAATCGGTTCGATAAACATGTCAAAACCATCACTTTCATTTCGAATCGCGTACAGAAGAAGTGCCTTGGCTTTGGTTTTTTGAATGAGTTTTGAACTTAGGTTACTTGATGCAAGTGGAATACCAAAATAATCGACCATTTCTCCACCTACGTGTGGGGAGTGATCGGGTAAAATCACTGTCGTTCCACCTTTCTTCAAGGCTTTAAAAATCTGACGAACACCACTTTCATCAGTGGGAACCAGATTTGCCTGTTCTCGGCTTCTTGCTTCACGGACAAATACATCTGCATCTGCATTTTTAACAGGTTTATATAAAATGGTCATGGCTGTAAATTGTGCACACCATGCATTCATCACTTCCCATGTACCAAAATGTGGAACAATTAAAACCAAGCCTTTATTTTCGGCTAAGGCTTCGTGGAAATAATGCTCACCTGTAATATTTTGAATACGAGAAATATTTTTCTGATTAGACGAACCCCAAACACTAAAGAACTCAAAATATGAAGTGAGTTCATTACGAATGGCTTGTTGTGTAATCTGATCACGTTCATCTTCAGTCAAATAAGGTAAAGCGATTTGTAGGTTTAGCTGAATGGTTCTAGACGTTTTGGTAATTTTTAAAGTGTTGACTAATCCTGCGAGCATACGCGCAATAAAACGTGAAAATTGAATAGGCTGTCGGCTAACGAACCTTAAAAGACGGTAATTGAAGCTATGAGTATCAGGTGTCGTCATTATCAAAAAAGTGTTGAATAAAGTAAGGAAAAAATCATCGGACAAAAATATTATAAGTGAAATCCTATCGATTAAATAGTTTTTACCGATTCAGTGTATATAATGGCAGAGATTTTAACTTTTTGGGTTGTTTTTTATGTCCGATTGGCCACCAAAACCACAAAATGAACCATCGAATAGCAATAATAAGGCTGGACAGGAATGGCAAATTTTGGAAAAAGCGGTTCTTGCCTCTGTAGAAGAACAACGTCGAGCCAGACGTTGGGGAATATTTTTCAAACTTCTCACCTTTCTTTACTTAATTTTCATTATCGTTGTTTTGGGTCGTGGGTGTTCTAGTGTAGAAAGTAGTACAACGACTTCAAGTTCAAGTCCGCATCTGGCGGTCGTGAATATTATTGGTACGATTGATTCAGGTAACCAGTCCGTCAACAGCGAAGATACCAATAAAGCACTGAAACGAGCATTTGAGTCAAAATCAAGTCAAGCTGTAGTGTTAAATATCAACTCTCCAGGTGGATCACCTGTGCAGTCTGATGAAATTTGGCAACAAATTCGATATTTAAAACAACAGCATACCGACAAGAAAGTCTATGCAGTGATTGGTGATATGGGAGCTTCTGGTGCTTACTATATCGCGTCGGCGGCAGATGAAATTATTGTCAACCCTTCAAGTCTGGTCGGGTCGATCGGGGTAATTATGCCGAATTACGGCATAAGTGGGCTTGCTCAAAAGTTAGGTATTGAAGACCGCACCATGACTTCAGGTTCAAATAAAGACATTCTGAGCATGACCAAACCGATTAATCCGCAGCAGCGTGAACATATTCAGGCATTATTGGATAATGTGCATCAACACTTTATCGATGCAGTGAAACAAGGTCGCGGTAAACGCCTGAAAACAGATGATCCTGCGATCTTCTCAGGTTTATTCTGGACAGGTGAACAAGCGATTAAACTCGGTATTGCTGACCGTACAGGTAACATAGATAGTTTGATGCGTGAGCTAAAACTTGATACTAAAGTAAACTATACCATTGAACGTAGTCCATTTGAGTCTTTGCTTGGACGTATGGGATCACAAATAGGTCAGGGAATTAGCCAGTCGATTTCTCAGCAATTGCAGACGGAACAGCAGGCGCAATTCAAGTAATTGAGTTCGTAAATATGATATCTGATAAACCAATAATTCACTTTGCGCACGCCAATGGCGTTCCGTCCAAAGTCTATCAAAAACTTTTTGATGCACTTAAAGATGACTATGACATCATTTATGTGCCTTTGATCGGGCCAGATAAGCGTTATCCGATTACCAATCATTGGCCGCATCTGGTTGAGCAAATTGTTGATAGTATTGTGCAACAGGCGCAAGGTCGCAAAGTGATTGGTCTAGGACATTCTCTGGGTTCAGTGTTAACCTTGATGGCTTGCTATCAACGTCCAGAATTGTTTTCTCAAGTGATCATGCTAGATCCGCCGTTGATTTTGGGTAAATACTCCTTTGCTTTTCATATGGCAAAGCTGATCAGTCCAAAGCAAGTGGATAAAATGACACCTGCTGGTTTGTCTTCACGACGTCGGGATCATTGGGCATCGAAAGAGCAAGCCGCTGAATTATTGCGTCCTAAGGGTTTTTATCAGCATTTTGATCCAGAATGTTTCGAGGCTTATATTCAGTATGGCTTAAGTCCAGATCCTGCGCGCGGTGGTGTGACGCTGACCATTCCTAAGGCAGATGAAGTTGAGATCTTCCGACAGAATCCATCTTGGTGGTGGTTAACACCGCGTCATTCTCCACATGTCCCTGTACATTTGGTGGTTGGAGAAAGAAGTGATTTTCTAAAACGAGGTTTTCCTCAAAAAGCCAAAAAAACATTAAGTATTCCATATACGGTAGTTAAAGGCGGACATATGTTCCCATTGGAATATCCATTGGCGACATCTGATCAGATTAGACAATTAATCAATGAGCAGAGCCAACAAAAAAGCGCGTAATTAACGCGCTTTTTTATGAGTTAAAGTTCGGGCTTTTATTGTTCGGCTCTAAAGTCATTTAAAAACATGAAACAGCTGTCTTAGCACCTGTCTTAATACAAGTGTTATGAATGCAAATAGGCTTGAATTATCTTCAAAATACCGCGATTGGCTAAAATCGAATAGAAATTTCTCACTATACGCTGACGAAATACTTGCAAATAAGATGTATTTATCCTTAATGGATTGAATTCAGTAATAATGCGAGACCACACTCAAAGTGTGGCAATGTTGGCTCCAAATTAGAGATTAGAATAGACTTCTTTCATCAGTTTCTTTTATTTCTCCGTCTGAGAGAAAAATAGAGAGGCTTTGAACAATAAAGAATTTTAGACAATGATGAAAGAAGTCTAATAAAGCAAAAAGCCAGTTATTTGCGTAACTGGCTTTCATCAAAAAAAGTCAAACTTTTTTAACATGCAATATCGTGATTTTAGTCAGAAGCAGAGGGCTTTGAATTTAATAACTTATATAAAACATACATCAGCACAATCCAGATCGGAATCATAATCACGGATTCCTTAAATCCTTGTGTCCACATGATATAGAGTACAACCGCAATAAACATAAGAACGATGTAGTTACTCACAGGTGACCAAAGCGCGGGGAAAGATACTTTGTGATGCAATGTTTTCATTGCAGATCTGAATTTTAAATGAGTCAGACTGATCATCGCCCAATTTAGAACCAAAGCACCCACAACGACATACATCAAGTGACCAAGTGCATCTTCTGGAACAAAATAGTTCAATAATACACAACCGAAAATCAACACCGCAGACAATAAAACGGCTGGAATAGGAACGCCTTCTTTATTCACCTTTTTAAACACGGCTGGTGCATTGCCTTGCTGCGCTAGACCATAGAGCATCCGACTATTGGCATACATCCCACTGTTATAAACCGATAAAGCCGCAGTCAAAATAATGAAATTCAGTAGATGAGCTGCCCAGCCAATTCCCAATTGACTAAAGATCATCACAAATGGGCTTTTATCCAGACCGCCTAAATCCAACTGATTCCATGGCACTAGAGAAAGCAAAATAGTCAATGAACCCACATAGAAAATCAGGATACGAATCACGACTTGATTGATCGCTTTAGGAATAGTTTTCTTAGGATCATCTGCCTCTGCTGCTGCCATTCCGATCAATTCAATGCCGCCAAAGGCAAACATGAGAAATGCCAACATATAAAATAAGCCATCAAACCCATTAGGGAAAAATCCACCATGTGTCCATAGATTACTAAATGATGCAGTTGAATCTGGACCTGCTGTAAATAACAGATACAGACCAAAAATGATCATGGAAATCACTGCAACGACTTTAATGATGGCGAGCCAAAACTCGGATTCACCATAAAATTTAACATTGGTTAAGTTAATTGCCGTGATCACCACAAAGAAAAATAAGACAGAAACCCATGACGGAATATGAGGCCACCAGTAATTAATATACTTAGCGACTGCTGTCAGTTCAGTCATAGCCACCAAAACATAAAGAATCCAGTAGTTCCAGCCTGCTAAAAAGCCAGGAAACTTGCCCCAATATTTATTTGCAAAATGGCTAAATGAACCCGCAACAGGTTCTTCTACAATCATTTCACCAAGTTGGCGCATGATGAGAAAAGCAATCAAACCACCAATGGCATAACCTAGGATAATAGAGGGACCAGCAGATTGAATAACTTGTGCGGAACCAAGAAATAAACCTGTACCAATTGCGCCTCCCATGGCAATCAATTGGATATGACGGTTTTTTAACCCCCGCTGAAGTTTTGAAGAATCGTTGTTCAAAGGACTTCGCTCGACCGTGAATAAGTGGGACATTCTAATAGATGAAGTGATTTTAGCCTAGCCTGACTATAAAAAAAGCGATCAACTTTAGTTGAACTTAATAGTCGAATTTGTCTTGATTTCGATCAATGCATGGACATTTTAAATCGTTTCGTCAAAATTTGGGTCATTGAGAAAACATGCTCCGTTGTAAGAAAATAAATCTCTAGACTTAAGTCTAGAGATTCATACATTGGCTTTTTTTACTTATATGATGTATGAAATCAGTCATGTTACATTTTGTCTTAAGCAAAAAATAAATGAAAAGGATAACGGATCATGAGTTCGCAACCACAAATTAAAATTCCAGCAACTTATATGCGTGGTGGAACCAGTAAAGGCGTTTTCTTTAAACTGGATGACTTGCCTGAATCTGCACAAGTGGCTGGACAGGCGCGTGATCAATTGTTGCTCCGAGTGATTGGAAGTCCAGATCCTTATGGAAAACAAATTGATGGCATGGGAGGTGCAACATCCAGCACCAGTAAAACCGTCATTTTGAGCAAAAGTACGCAGCCGGAACATGATGTTGATTATTTATTTGGACAAATATCCATTGACCAGCCTTTTGTGGATTGGAGTGGAAATTGTGGCAATTTAACTGCTGCGGTCGGTTCTTTTGCCATTAGTCATGGCTTGGTCGATCCGAGCCGTATTCCTGAAAATGGCATCTGTACGGTGAGAATCTGGCAAAAAAATATTGAAAAAACCATCATTGCACATGTTCCAATCACCAATAGTCAGGTTCAGGAAACAGGTGATTTTGAACTAGATGGGGTAACCTTCCCCGCAGCAGAAGTACAAATTGAATTTCTTGACCCTGCTGATGATGGCGAAGAGGGCGGCGACATGTTTCCGACAAGAAATGTCGTAGATACGCTTGATGTACCAGAAGTTGGAAGTTTTCAAGCCACTTTTATCAATGCAGGTATTCCTACAATTTTCTTAAATGCTCACGATTTGGGTTATACCGGCACGGAATTGCAGGATGCGATTAATAGTGATGCTCAAGCCTTGACACGTTTTGAAAAAATTCGTGCCTATGGTGCAGTTCAAATGGGCTTAATTTCAGATGTGAGTCAAGCCGCAGCGCGCCAACATACGCCAAAAATTGCATTTGTCGCTCCTGCAAGTACTTATCAATCTTCAAGCGGTAAAACGGTTCAAGCACAAGATGTTGATTTATTGGTACGTGCATTATCTATGGGTAAATTACATCACGCCATGATGGGCACGGCAGCTGTTGCCATAGGAACTGCTGCTGCTATTCCTGGAACTTTGGTCAATCTTGCGGCAGGGGGCGGTGCACGAGAAGCTGTACGTTTTGGGCATCCATCAGGCAGCTTAAGAGTAGGAGCGCAAGCCGAACAACAGGGTGAAAAATGGGTGGTAAAAAAGGCCATCATGAGCCGCAGTGCGCGTGTATTAATGGAAGGCTGGGTACGCGTTCCAGCAGATAGTTTCTAATGAAAAATATGCTTTAGAAAACAGCTCACCTGCTGCAAAAGCAGTATGAGTTAATTTCGACATAAAGTTCCGCTATAGCTTATTTAAGCTATAGCGGAACTTTATCGTTGAGTAAAGAGAATCGATATTACGTGTGAATTTATCGCGTTAAAGTGAGGCTTTTGAATACTATGTAATGCAAAAGGCGATTTATTTTAAGATTATTTTAAATACACTTCTTTAATCCTTGTTTAAACTCTCGTGATTTTTCTTGCATAGGCAGAAGTAAAAAGGACTTATGAAAGAAGTCTCATTTATTTGTGAGAATTAGATCATTAAAATAATTAAATGAGTGGATTTTATTGCATATTTTGAAGAAATTTTGAGTACAATGTCCTTCTGGTGGGAAAATATAATTGCAAATATGCTTAATGATAATGATTTAGAAACGTTGTTTATTTTGGGGCAGCAACAATTACGTACGTTGACACCTCTAATCTCCAAGGAATCTATACAAAGTTCAGTACCCACTCTGTCTTTATTGGATAAATTACCTGTTCCAGCATTTATTTTAAGTAGTGATGGCATTTTTCTAAAGGTCAATCAGTTATTTGCCGATATCTATGCTAGTGATGCTTTATATATGCAAGGCAAGTCGATCAAGAGCTTTATTGACAATATTGAATCTGAAATATTCGCTATACTTGAACAATTTGAACATAATGACGGTCATTATGAAAAAGAACTCTATGTAAAGGGCCATTTTTATAATACGTATTGTCGAGCCTTAAAAAACGATAATGAGCAAATTATCGCGTTGATGACGGTTTGGGCAGAAGTGACTAAATTAAAACGCCGAGAGCGAGTACTCGAACTTAATAATCTACGTTTACAGGAATATCTGTATATTGATGCCGTTACTGGGGCTGCCAATCGCTTGGCACTGGAACAATGGTTAAGTGAAACTCAATCCGAGCAAAAGAAGACCCCTTTTTATGCCTTGATGTTTGATCTAGATGATTTTAAAAAATTCAATCAGACCTATAGTTACAGTCAGGGAGACATTGTTTTAAAAGAAATTGCAGAACTTTTACAAAGTTATTTAAATCCCAAAGAAAGTATGCTGTATCGACTAAATTCTGCTCAATTTGTCATTGTTATGCCTAACGCCTCAGAACTTACGGCTTATACATTGGCAGAGCGTTTGCGCATTGCAATTTATGATGCTGCATATTTTTTTGAAGAAGGTGTTCATGATCGCCTTACTGCAACGGTTGCGATTTACAAACCTTCATTTCAAGAATCGACGTCATTTTCTGAAATTGAATCGCGTTTACGTTTTGCGATCAAGAATGTCAAAGTCCAAGAAAAGAATAAAAGCATTTCATTAGAATGATCCATTGCATAAAATTTTGATTAAGGTTTTATCAAGTTTAAATTTTATGTAAAACAGATACATCTGTCACATTTTAGTTGATGAAAAAAGTTTAAGCCTGATATGAATATGTTATCTTTGTGGGCAACTCATCAGATCGCGCTTGGGCGTGTAAAGATCTCTTATTTTTTGTTTCATCAGAGGCTGTCGTGACATCGATTTCACCAGTAAATGCCAATGCATTATTTGCGGCACAAGAGCGTATTCAGCAAGATTTAAAATTGGCCTTAGATGCTTTTTCTTTGGCTGAACCTTTGAAGTCAGCCGTTTATCACGCTGTAATGTTAGGTGGAAAACGTGTGCGTCCAGCGTTGTGTTATGCAGCAGCATCACTCAATCAACATTCAAATTTTGCTGCGGCACGCCGCGCTGCGGTTGCGGTGGAGTTTATTCATTGTTACTCATTGGTGCATGATGATCTGCCATGTATGGACAATGATTTATTACGCCGTGGGCAGCCGACTTGTCATGTGGCCTTTGGGGAAGACACCGCCTTACTCGCGGGAGATATTTTACAGTCGATGGCATTTGAAGTTTTGACCAGTCGCTTATTTGACCAACAGGCAAGTGTAGATAGTACAGTTGTACTAAAACAAGTCCAAATCTTGGCAACTGCTAGTTCTAAAATGGTGAGTGGTCAAGTCATGGACTTGCAGGCAGAAGGCAAAGCAATCGATCAAGATCAGCTTGAGACCATCCATCGCAATAAAACAGGGGCTTTGATTCAGGCTGCCATTATGATGGGTGCCGTCACCGCATTTTCAGGCACAGATCAAGCCATTCCTCAGTTGCGTCAATTTGGGCAAAACATTGGACTGGCTTTTCAGGTGCATGATGATGTACTGGATATTATTTCCACTACCGAAACATTGGGTAAAACCGCAGGTAAAGATGAACAGGTAGAAAAGTCAACTTATCCTGCACTGATGGGTTTAGAACAAGCACAACAATATGCCCAATCTTTACAGCAACAAGCGCTGGTTGCTTTGGATTATTTTGGTGAATCTGCCAAAGATTTGCTGGAAATTGCGCAGTTTGTATTATCGAGAAAAAACTAATTTTCAGGGTTTTAACGTGCAATTCTTTTCAAAAAAATTGCACGTGTTGAGGTGTTATTGGAGATTATGACGGATTTCGTCCCATCACACCACGAATCGTATTGAGAATATCGGCAGGGAGTACCACGGTTTTGGCATTATTGGATTTCGCCAAATCCTGCATGGCTTTGATATATTGTTCGCCCAACAAATAAGCCACAGGAATTTCCTGTTCACCGACTGCCGAAGTGACCATTTCAATGGCTTTTTGCGAAGCCTCAGCCAAGACCACCTGAGCTTCAGCATCACGACGCGAAGCTTCCAGACGACCATCGGCTTCTAAAATCGCCGCTTGTTTTTCACCATCTGCACGAGTGACGGTTGCACGACGTTGACGTTCTGCTGCGGCTTGCGCTTCCATCGCCGCCTGCATTGTTGTTGACGGTTGAATATCCTGAATTTCAACGGTTTTTAAGGTAATGCCCCAGTCTGAAATATCATCTGAAATGGCAGCTTTAAGCTTAGCTTTAATATGATCACGCGAGGATAATGCATCATCCAGATCCATCTCACCGACGATAGAACGTAGCGAGGTTTGAACCAGATTTTGAATTGCCCATGTATAGTTCTCAATACCATACACCGCTTTTTCAGGCGCGGTTAAATTAATATAAGCCACGGCATTCATGACCAAAACCGCGTTATCGCGAGTAATGACTTCCTGCGAAGGAATATCTAAGACAATGTCTTTGGTCGTGACTTTATAAGCGACTTCATCGACATAGGGAATCACAAAATTTAGTCCAGGACTAAGTGTTGCGTGATATTTTCCTAGACGCTGAACAATCCATTTATAGCCCTGAGGAACAATACGTACCCCTTTAAAGATGGTCACTCCCACAAAAATGAGAAAGGCTAAACCAATAATCGTACCGACTGGCATAAAAAATCCTCTTATGTTTCTTGAGATTTATGTAATTGAACAACCAGATCATTGCCCATAATATCGACTACACGTACACGATCACCCACCTCTACAGGTGAGAGGCTACGGCAGTTCCATTCATCAGCACCCAATACGGGCAAGGCAAAACGCACCACGACCTGATCATGAGTTAAACCAACCTGAATCACCATGCCAATTTGACCAATGGTGGCTTCGCGGGATAATCCGGCTTTGGTTTTATCAATTGAAAGTGGCTTAATAAATTTAAACCATAGAATCGTACAAAGAATAGACAAGATGATCCACATCATAATTTGTATGTTTAAACTCATGATGGGGAAAAGCCACAATAAAACACCCACCATAATGGCGGCAATACCAAACCAAAGGGCGGCAAAGGCAGGTAAAATCAACTCAGAAAGCATGAGAATGATACCTAAAACAAACCAATGCCAGGGTTCTAAAACTAATTCCATAGCGTTGCTCATATTACTTATGTGAAAGATGAAAAAATCATCAGTTATCAATGTAACAGAACTGGGCAAAGATGAATATTAAAATAGCGAAATGAATATAAAAATCAAAAAAATGCTTTCTAGTTGATGGGGGTGTAGGGTATTTAAATCAGAGTCAAATACCCTTGAGAATGGCTTTTTTTCATCGCTTTTTAGACTCTCTTTATTTTTCTCTCTTAGCGGGACATCAAAGGGATTGATAAAAGAAGTCTAAGATGAACAAGCTTTAAAATTTTGGACGTGGTGCAGGTTTGAGTGCGGCAGGAGATTGTTTAAAGGCATTAATGATGCCTTGAATTTGTTTAATTTTGAGCTGTGCCGCTTTTTCACCTTCCAAAATGGCCTGATTGCTCGATTTCAAATCCAGTACGCCTAAATTGCCAACTTTAGGCTGAATGACGACATTGGCCTGATTGAGCTCAGTGCTAATACTTTGCTGACCCATAATATTAATGGTCTGATCCAATAAACCTAGCATATTGCCTGCGCCAGAACCTGTCGGACGGGCAGAAATATCGACAGCAATGACAATATCTGCACCCATATCTTTGGCCGTTTTAACTGGAATTGGACTCACTAAACCACCATCGACATATTTTACATTCCCAATCGTTGCAGGTACAAAGACATTGGGAATACTACACGATGCGCGAACGGCCTGACCTGCATTGCCTTTAATAAAATCGGCTTTTTGACCATTGTCCAGACGAGTAGCAACAGCGGCAAAACGAATCGGGAACTTTTCAATCGGTTTATTTCCGACTTGAGTATTCACATAATCCTGTAATTTTTGACCTAAAATAATGCCCTGACGATTGAGGGTAAGATCGCGCAGATCAGATTCCTGTAACTTCAGCGCAAGACTCTGCATTTGGTAAGGCGTTTGACCACTCGCATAAATACTGCCAACAAAACTTCCAGCACTGGTTCCTGTCACGATTTTAGGCTTGATCCCATGAGATTCTAAAACTTTAATCACCCCAATATGTGCAAATCCTTTCGCACCACCACCGCCAAGTGCCAAGGCAATAACAGGTTCTCGGGCTTTGAGGGGAGTAGTTTGAGTCGGAGTTTTAACGGTTTTATCACAGCCAAATAGTGCAAGGCTCAGGGTGCCAATCAAGGCAAAATGTGCAACTTTCATTTTCAGTTAAAATAGCAAAAAATGGTCAAAAAGATGCGCACATCTCAACAGATTTGAGACCTGAATACTAGCGTTTTTTGACTAGATTTTGTAAAGGTAGCGAGAGCCAGTCTGGATTATGCGGTGAGAATTTTCCTGCAAATCGCTGCATCATCTGATCCAAATCTTGTTCATAGTGACCTGTTGGATTAAACACGCCCAAGCTATGAATAATTTTATGGTCGAAATCAAAAGCAAAAATGACAATTGGGATTTGTGCTTTTAAAGCGATTTGATAAAAACCACTTTTAATTTTTTCTGCTTTTTTTCGAGTGCCTTCAGGCGCCATACCGACCCAAATTTGATCTTGCTGTTGAATAAACTCCACCACTTGTGCAGTTAATCCATTGATGCGATCACGTTTCACAGGAATCAAACCAGCCCATTTTAAAAAAGGCTTAAAGGGCGGTTTAAAGAGGCTATCTTTACCCAATACAGTAATCTTAATGCCTAGTCCACCAATCGCCAAGAAACCATACCATGCATCAATATTCGAGGTATGTGGCGCAATAATCGCAACAGCCTTACTTAAATTTGGAAATTCACCTTCAATGCTCCAGCCTTGCGCTAAAAAAAGGGTTTTAAATAATGCCCGGCTCAAAGGTGTACCCCGATGCGGGACTTGATCAGGTAATTCTGGAAAATGTGGCATATATTTATCACTATAAAAATCCTTTTTTATGATCATAGGCTTTTGAAATTGAACTGACATTGGCAAAATGTAGACTTTACTGCTCAACTTTTTTGCAAAGGGAAAAGGATGCTCAATCCTGTGCGCTTATATGTCTTATTATTTTCATTGTATTGGGCACAAGGATTGCCTGTTGGTTTCATGACCCATGCCTTGCCTGTGATTTTAAGATCGCAGGGAGTCTCTTTGGCACATATTGGTGGGTTTGGTTTACTGATGTTGCCGTGGTCAATCAAGATTCTTTGGGCACCCTTAGTCGATCGCTTTGGTAGCGCTAAATTAGGACATTATCGAAGCTGGATTTTACCAACTCAGATTTTTAGTGTGCTTATTTTAGTAACGTTATCTTTTTATCCGATTGAATCACTCAGCCAAACAGATTCCCTATTTTTATTTTTTGTATTGCTGCTTTGCCTTAATCTAACTGGTGCGACACAGGATATTGCCACTGATGCATTGGCAGTGAATCTACTGAAAACAGATCAGCAACATTGGGGCAATACCTTTCAGGTGATTGGTTCACGTCTTGGGTTTATTGTGGGTGGAGGCGTTTTGCTTTGGGCTCTGGATTGGTTTAGTTGGCAAATGACTTTTCTCGGTCTGGCTTTGCTGGTACTCGTCAATACCATTCCTGTCTGGTCTTATAACAATGAACAAACCCGAATAAATCATGCATCGCAACCAACCCCAACGCAATTTTCATTGAAAGACTATTTTAAGCATTTTACGCAGTCGCCTGAGTTACGTTGCTGGTTGTGGGTACTGATCAGTTTTAAAATTGCGGATGGTTTGAGTGGTCCTTTATTAAAACCCCTTATGGTCGATATAGGACTGAACTTTACTCAGATTGGTGTCTATATCACCATGTTCGGTGCATTGGCGGCATTATGTGGAGCAGTTATCGCAGGTTATTTACTTAAGCGATATACACGACCAACCTTGCTGGTGGCGTTTTCTTATTGCAAAATTTTAACGCTCTTCGCATATGCAGGTTTAGCCTTCGCTTTTGAGCGGAATGTCCAGATTCCTAATCTTATTGTGTATTTGATTAATGCACTGGAAGATGCGGTATCAGCGATGCTTTTGGTGGTTATGCTGACTTTGGTGATGCAATATAGTCGAAAAGCGTTTGCAGGAACAGATTTCACTTTTCAGGTTGCCATTATGGCAACAGTAAGCGGTGGTTTATATATCTTAAGTGGAATTATGGGGGATTGGTTGGGTTATGCCCTGTATTTGGCACTGATTGTATTGATTGCGATCGTTTGCTTGGTTCCCATCTATCGCTGGAGAAAAATGCTCTAACTAGCTTATAAGTGTTAAATAAAATCAATTCATTCAATATCCACTAACTCAAAAATGACTCAGCGATATGTCACCATAAAATCCACTTTAAAACTGATGGATGAGCCTTTACAGATAAATTCACTATAACAGATGGTAGTTGCACCTTTTGCAAAGCTTATAGAATGCACCTTTACTCAAGTGATTTCATTCTGAAAAGTGGCTGAACAAAGATGAACAGCAGCTAGAGAAACTAGGCTGTCGCTTAAATTCCAATAAATCAATAGGCTAATTAAAGTTGAGTATTACGCTTGCCTTTCTTTATTTAAGAGAGTTTTAAGCTTAAATTCTTAGATTAGTGCATGTAATCTGAATATGATGTTGATGCCCAATTCCATTTTTTAAGCTTATATGAGACTTTAGTAGATTTGACAAATCAAGATGATTTATTCAAATCATTCAATTAGGTCAAAATAAAATTTCATCAAGCCGAAAATGATTGACGTTATTTATTCAATATAAAATTGTGTGCAGGATTTATATTGGTCTAGTCATTTTAAACATAACCTGTTTAAATACAGATGAAAATAAACATTTTAATGTTCAGATACGCAGTCATTGTACTTCAGATATTTCACATCTTATGAAGATCTGAGCCTGATGACATACTGATATAAATCCTGATAATAAACTGATTAGCTGTGAGCCAATACCATGCCTAAAATCCTGATTATTGAAGATGACTTCATGATTGCAGAGTCTACGCTCACTTTGCTTAAGTATCATCAATTTGATGTGGAATGGGTAAATAACGGAATTGATGGTTTATCGCAACTTTCAAAACAAAGTTTTGATCTGGTATTGCTTGATCTCGGTTTGCCGATGATGGATGGCATGCAAGTGCTTAAACAGATTCGTCAAAAAACGGCTGTTCCTGTACTTATTATTTCAGCGCGTGATCAACTGGAAAATCGTGTTGATGGTTTAAATCAAGGGGCAGATGATTATTTGATTAAGCCTTATGAGTTTGATGAGCTCTTGGCTCGTATTCATGCTTTATTACGTCGAAGTGGAAAAGAAGCCCAGGCTACAAGTCAGGATCAAATTCTTAAAAGTGGTGATGTGACTTTAAATATCGAAAAGCATGTTGCAACAGTCAGAGGTCAGGAAGTTGAACTTTCCAATCGTGAATGGGCAATTTTAATTCCACTGATGACGCATCCAAACAAGATTTTCTCCAAAGCAAATCTCGAAGATAAACTGTATGACTTTGATAGCGAAGTCACCAGTAATACCATTGAAGTCTATGTACATCATTTACGTTCTAAACTGGGTAAAGATTTCATCCGTACCATTCGTGGTTTAGGCTATCGTCTGGGTCACAGTTAAGGAATTTTATCCATTATGGCCCTGCATTACTCTTTAAAGCGACGCTTAATCTGGTACACGTCTATTTTTAGTATATTGCTCGGCTGTGTTCTGATATTTTCAGCTTATAAAATTGCATTGCAGGAAAGTAATCAAATTCTTGATGCACAAATGCAATATTTGGCCAAACGTGCTGCGACTCAACCTTATGGAGCAGTCGTCAGTCATTTTGAAAAAGATCGTGTGTATCGTGAAGAAGATTTATTTGTTGATATTTGGGCTTATAAAGATCAAAGTCATTTAAGTCATGCAGACCGTTTATTGGTTCCTCCGGTGAAGTATGCTGGATTTTATACCCAGCAAACCGACCATGGCATCTGGCGTACTTATGTGATGCCGACCAAAGATTTTCAAATCCAGATCAGTCAGCAAGAAAAAGTCAGACAAGTGATGGCGTTGGAACTTGCGGGTAGTATGTTCCTCCCTTATGTCATTATTTTGCCTTTTGCCTTAATTGGTTTGGCAGGTATTATTCGACGTAGTTTAAAACCCTTGGATGACTTCAAATCCGAATTGATACAGCGTGATTCTAATGATCTAGCGCCTATTCATGAAAAAGATTATCCAGAAGAGCTTTCTCCAACCATTCATGAAATGAATCGGTTGTTTGAACGAATTTCGACGGCTCAACAAGAGCAGAAACAATTTGTCGCTGATGCCGCTCACGAGTTACGGACACCCATTACTGCTTTAAATTTGCAAACCAAGATTCTACTCAGTCAGTTTCCTGATCATGCTGCCTTTCAAAATCTGAGCAAAGGGCTCGCGCGAATTCAGCATTTGGTCAGTCAACTGTTGGCTCTGGCTAAACAAGATGCCTCAATGAGTAGTCTTGAGCGATTCAGTACTTTTCAGCTTAATAATGTTGCCTTAAATTGCGTTGAGCAATTGATGAATTTAGCAATGGAAAAGGAAATCGATCTGGGTTTTGAACGCAATGAAGATATCGAAATGGTGAGTATTGAGCCCACAGTACATTCCATTATTTTTAACCTGATTGATAATGCGATTAAGTACACTCCTGTAGCAGGAGTGATTAATATTTCCGTCTATGAAGATGAGAATAGCTGTGCCTGTGTGCAAATTGAAGACAGTGGTGCGGGGATTGATCCTCAATATTATGATCAGGTGTTAAAACGTTTTTATCGAGTACATCATCATCTGGAAGTGGGCAGTGGTTTGGGGTTATCCATTGTGGATAAAGCAACACAGCGCTTAGGTGGTCAACTGATTCTTTCCCAAAGTACAGAATTGGGTGGACTCAGTGTTTTAGTCTGCTTACCCAAGATCTTAAAAAGTTAAGATATTTAAGAGCTAGCCTATTAAAAGTCCAAATATTAAAAAGATTTTAAAAATGCCAAGAGACTAAAGCATTGATCAGAGCCAAAGCAATTGGATCAACTGTGTTTTAAATCATCGGTAATGGGTCTTGGCGTTCTAGTTTCTTTAAAAACAACATACTTTTTTGGATACGTTTGCCGTCGTTGCCTAATTTTTCAGGTTTAAAACTCAAGATCCACTGCAATTTATGACCAACATTGCAAATGTCACGATAGACCTTTTTATTGTTATTTAAAGCATGATAAAAAATAGCACTTGCTTGATCAAGTTCCGTGAGTTCAAGTCGATATGACGATGAAAAAATAAAGCATAACCAATCACGTACCTGACATTGATTTAAACTTAAAAGTTCTCCCGGATCTGTCTCAAAATCTATAAAGGTAAACTGATGATCCTCATCGACTAAAATATTACGGACAAATGCTTCACTCAAATAGCTGCCTTTTGCATGTATAGATTGAATTGCCAAAATTGCATCGGTATAGAGTTGAATGCGTTGTTCAGAGCTGATAGCTCTGGCTAAGGCATGATCTAGTTGTACGACTTCGTGCTCACTGGAGCCTGCATCTTCAATTAAAATACCTTCATGTGAAACAGCCAAAACCTGTGGCGTTTTGATACCTAACTTTTTCAGAGCAGTAAGGCGTTGATATTCACATTGAATGGCTTCTTTGCCACCACGATTAGGAACTGGAATCAGTGCATCTAGTTGAAGCAAGCGAGCAAACCATCTCAAAGGAGTGTATAACCAAAGTGCATGACGCTCAGATGCTTTCTTTAACCAAACTTTACGATCGTTGAACTCATAAGACTGTATCGATTCATTTTGTTGATCAATAGACGCGTTCAAGAAGTCTGCAAAATTCCCCATCAATATAATCCTATCATCATCTATTTTTTATTCTAGGCGGATTGATACGTGCTGTCACGATGGGATTTGTTGTGTAAATTTAAATGATTATGTATAAAAAACGGCTCAATGGAGCCGCTAAGGTAATATAAAAGGTAATCAAAAAATTGATCTAAAACATGCCTTCTTCTGAGTTCGCAGAAATTTTATGAATAGAAAGATCTGCGCCCTGAAATTCCTCTTCCTGTGATAATCGAATGCCCATCGTCATTTTCAAAACACCATAGATAATGAAACCACCCAGTAAAGCAATACTGACAGCCAAAGCACTTCCAATTAACTGTGATATAAAAGAAACATGACCTAATCCACCTAGCCATTGTTGTCCAAATATTCCTACAGCAAGACCACCAAAAACCCCACAAACGCCATGCAAAGGCCAAACACCTAGAACGTCATCAATTTTCAGTTTGTTTTGGGTATAAGTAAATAACTTAACGAAAATCACACCCGCAATTAACCCAATCAGCAATGCCCCAAAAGGGTGCATGACATCTGAGCCTGCACAAATTGCAACAAGTCCAGCCAAAGGCCCATTATGTAAAAAACCTGGATCATTCTTTCCGACTAAGTTTGCGCTCAATGTACCGCCAACCATTGCCATCAATGAGTTGATTGCCACCAAGCCAGAAATTGCATCGACGCGCTGGGCGCTCATGACATTAAAGCCGAACCAGCCAACAATCAAAATCCATGAACCTAAGGCCAGAAAAGGAATTGAAGAGGGTGGATGCGCGCTGACACGACCATCATTTTTATAACGACCATGACGCGCACCCAATAAAATTACGGCGGCAAGTGCAATCCAGCCACCCATGGCATGTACCACAACTGAACCTGCAAAGTCATGAAATGGCGCACCAAAATGTGTTTGTAACCAATTCTGTAAACCAAGATTTCCATTCCATGCAATACCTTCAAAAAATGGATAAACCAGAGCAACCAATAAAAAGGTGGCAATCGCTTGTGGTCGCATCTTGGCTCGTTCGGCTATACCACCTGAAATAATGGCAGGAATGGCTGCGGCAAACGTCAGTAAGAAGAAACAACGCATCAGGTTATAACCATGTTCTGCTGAAAGCGTTGTGCCCATGTGAAAAAAATGCAGCCCATAGGAGATGTAATAACCGATAAAAAAATAGGCAATTGCTGAAATAGAAAAATCGGTTAAAATTTTACTGAGGGCGTTGACCTGATTTTTATGGCGAACTGTACCTAGCTCTAAAAATGCAAAACCAGCATGCATGGCTAAGACGAGTACTGCTCCAAGCAATAAGAAAAAGAGATCTACATTTTGCATAGTTTGCTCAAAATAGGTGCTATAAACCAGTTTTAATACATAACTTTTAAAGTTAATGCACCAAAATGGTTTAGTAAATCTAAAAAATAGGAACCAAAGTCATTATGCTTTGATAATTTGAAACTTTAAGCAAAAAACGCACCAGTTTGGATGTGATTCATCATTTTTTCAATAATTGTGGTGCATATTGGGCAAATATGGTGCTTGTAGTGATGAGTAAACGAAGTCTCTGTGGTTTGGGTTATCGCATCTTGAAATCCAGATTGTAATGAACTTCTTTGCTTTACCGACTACATCGACAGTTTATATTTTAACTAAAGTTTTAAAAGCAGATAGCCAACTAATGGCTGCGGTGATTAGTTTACAGACTTTGTGTGCTGCAATGACGTTGTGTTTGGTGATTTGTTTGGGGATGATATTGATAAGTATCTGTAATCAAATTTATTTAACGCTTTTACTTTGAAAAGACATAGTTTAAATATCCTGTTATTTCAGTTTTAAATATGCATGTAATTTAATTTGAAAAGCAGATAGAATTTTGATGCGTTCAAAGACTTAGTCTTTGTTAATGCTTATATTAATCTTTATGTGAAATTAAAATATGAAAAAATTTTTAATGGTGATTTTACCAGTAGTCTTGGGTATGGTTGGTTGTGCATCTAATCCACCTAATATTGATAAAAAATCACAAAATATTATTGCCTTCACCAATATGCACCCTAAACAATATAAATTGAATGACGTAAATATTCGGTTAGAGAGCAGTGTGCAAAAGGAAGGTTTTCTCACAAAAGACAACATTCAGCAAACATACGTAGATGAGCTAAATAAGCAACTAGAACGTCAGCATAAGAATATAACTAATGTATCGACAGGGTTTGCACTAGTAGATATAGGCTTAATTCATAAACGAGTATTTATGGGAGAAGGGTTAAAGTTTATAGGTGGAGATAAACTTGTTGGTGGCTATGCGGATACTGTTTTTACTTACAATGTGAAAGTTACTTATAACGGAGAAGTCGTTCAAACGTTTCAACGTAAACAACAAATAGCATCTAAAGGTGGAATGATAGGAAATTTTAAAAAATAGCTCGTGATTTATCTAGTACTGGTACTCCACAGAATGAAATCGAGGATATCGAAAAAGCTGTAATGACGATTGTTAATGATTTACAACCATAAAATATGAAGATTATGCATGTTTTAATATTTTTAAGTGGACTTAGCCCAAATTAATTGAGAGCTAATGTAGAAAAGATAACGAACTTATGGATTGGTTATATGTAAATTGATACTTCATAAATTTATCTAGATGATATTTTAATTTGAGCTTGTTTATTGAATGACATAAAAATACCCATCTTAAATAAAATTAGGATGGGTATTTTTTATGTTGAGAATAAGTATTTTAAAGCGCAGCAATCTGCTCCATACTTGCTTTAATCTTACTTAACTGATCCGCACATTCAGCCAACTTGGCTTTTTCACCTTCAACTACAGCAGCAGGAGCTTTTGCCACAAAACCTTCATTGCCCAGTTTATTGGCAATCTGGTCATGTTGCTTTTGAACTTTATCCAAATCCTTCTGCAAACGACCCAGTTCAGCTTTCGGATCAATCAAACCTTTCATTGGAACAAAGACAGACGCATGACCAATTACACTCGAAGAAGAAAGCGGTGGTTCCTGATCTTTGGTCAAAAATTCAATGCTTTCAACTTTTGCCAACGCTTTAAAGAGCGGCTCAATACGCTCAATCTGAGTACGTTCGGCATCTGAGATGTTTTGAAGCAACACTGGCAACAAACGCGCATTACCCAAGCCCATTTCACCACGGATATTACGTACGGCACCAATCAAGCCTTGAAGCCATTGCATATCAGCTTCGGCTTGATCATTGATTTTTGCAGCTTCAGGTACAGGGTATTGCGCCGTCATAATGGTGTCGCCACCTTTACCAATCATCGGCGCAAGCGTTTGCCAGATTTCTTCGGTCAGGTATGGCATGAGTGGATGCGCCAAACGTAAAGATGCTTCCATCACCGCAAGTAGTACGCGACGAACTTCTGCTTTACGCTCGGAAGATACTTCTGCATCATTCAGGACGGGTTTGGTCAGTTCAACATACCAGTCGCAATATTCATTCCAAATAAAGTCATAAATGGTTTGTGCAGCAAGGTCCAAACGATAAGTTGCAAATGCTTGATGAACGGCTTGTTCTGCTTTTTGCAGACGGCTGATGATCCATTGTTCTGGAAGTTCCCAAAGCTCTGGGCGAGCTTCCTGAGCCACGGTTTGACCTTCTACATTCATCAAGACAAAACGAGTGGCATTCCAGATTTTATTACAGAAATTACGATAGCCTTCGACACGTTTTAAATCAAACTTAATGTCACGGCCAGTATTGGCAAGTGCACAGAAAGTAAAACGTACCGCATCTGTACCGTAAGCATTAATCCCTTCGGGAAACTCTTTACGCGTTGATTTTTCAATCTTTTCAGCTTGTTTTGGATTCATTAAACCAAAAGTACGTTTCGCCACCAGACTTTCCAAGTCAATCCCGTCAATCAAATCTAAAGGATCAAGTACATTCCCTTTAGATTTTGACATTTTTTGACCTTCGCCATCACGAACCAAACCATGTACGTACACAGTTTTGAACGGTACTTGTGCAGTACCATCTTCATTCTTCATAAAGTGCATAGTCAGCATGATCATGCGTGCCACCCAGAAGAAGATAATGTCAAAACCAGTCACCAACACATCAGTTGGGTGGAAAGTGTTTAAGAAATAGTTTTCTTTATCTTTGGCAGCATCACCAGTCCAGCCTAAGGTGGAGAATGTCCAAAGACCCGATGAGAACCAAGTATCCAAAACATCTTCGTCCTGCTGTAAAGTCACATTGTCAGCAATATTATGTTTGGCACGGACTTCTTCTTCGTTACGACCGACATAGATGTTGCCATCAACGTCGTACCATGCAGGAATACGATGACCCCACCACAATTGACGTGAAATACACCAGTCCTGAATGTTGTTCATCCATGCCATATACATATTGGTATATTGCTCTGGAACAAACTTGATGCGTCCATCTTGAACCGCTTCAATCGCAGGTTTGGCAAGCGGTGCAATTTTCACATACCATTGATCAGTTAATAATGGCTCAACAATGACACCTGAACGGTCGCCACGAGGTGCTTTTAAGTCATACGGTTGAATTTGATCCAACCAGCCTTCTGCTTCTGCCTGTGCAACCAATTTTTTACGTGCAGCAAAACGCTCCAGACCGATATAGTCTGTCGGTGCCGCAATCGTCGCTGAAATCTGTTCGCCTGCTTTTGCAATAAATTCAAAATCAGCCAGAATTTCGGCATTTTTATTAAAAATATTGATAATTGGCAAGTCATGACGTTTGCCTAGGTCATAGTCATTAAAGTCATGCGCAGGGGTAATTTTGACGCAGCCTGTACCAAAGTCTTTTTCGACATACTCATCCGCAACAATCGGCACTAAACGGCCAGTAATCGGCAATACGATATTTTTGCCAATCAGATGTTGATAACGTTCATCTTCAGGATGTACCGCAACTGCACTATCACCTAATAAGGTTTCAGGACGTGTGGTTGCAACGACGAGATAGTTATTGCCATCTTGGGTTTTAAGAGATTTATCTTCAAAGAAATATTTGAAATGCCACAAAGAGCCTTTTTCTTCAACTGATTCAACTTCAAGGTCAGATAGGGCAGTTTGGAGTTTTGGATCCCAGTTGACCAAGCGTTTGCCACGATAGATCAGACCTTGTTCATGCAGTTGAACAAAGACTTCTTTAACGGCATTAGATAAACCTTCGTCCATGGTAAAACGTTCACGCGACCAGTCAACCGAAGAACCCAAACGACGAATTTGTTTGGTAATGGTGCCGCCAGATTGTTCTTTCCATTCCCAGACTTTGTCGATGAATTGCTCACGCCCCAAGTCATGACGACTGACATTCTGCGCGGCCAATTGACGCTCAACCACCATTTGCGTAGCGATACCTGCATGATCCGTTCCCGGTTGCCATAAGGTATTTTTTCCCATCATACGGTTATAACGGGTCAAAGCGTCCATAATGGTATTATTAAAACCATGTCCCATATGCAAGCTACCCGTGACATTCGGCGGTGGAATCATGATACAGAATGATTCACCATGACCAGATGGCTTAAAGTAACCTTGTTGTTCCCAAGTTTGATACCATTTTTTTTCAATCTCAGTCGGATCGTAAGTGGTCGCAATGTTTTGAGCAGATGGAGCGTTTGCGTCAGACATAATTTAAAAGTCAAAAGTGTATAAAAAATTGCATCTATTGTAGCAAAAAAACAATGAAAATGGCGTGTTACGATCAGATTGGATTGGGCTAAAAAATTGTTATCTATTTTGGTGCAAAAGTAATCTGTAGAGTCAGTAAAAAAGTTTATGTTTTAATCGAAACTTGTTAAATTTACATCAGATCAATGTTTCACTGGTCTATAAAAACAAACTACAGAAGATGTTAGGAATTTAGGGATGATGCAATGGGATATGCAGTTTTTTTAAAAATTAATGAAGCAACACATGGTCGTTTTGAAAATATTCGTACCCAATTAAATTTGGGCGCTGAACAAAGTCAGTCTAAGGCATTGGGGAATGTCTTATCTGAAATTGCCTGTGAAATTATTGAGCAGGTCTTTGCCGATTTGTTATATCAACAAAAGCAAAAGAATAGTGTAGATGCGCAAAAGCATGTCGCAGAATCAGAAAAAGTAGTTCAACAGGTTTTAGAGACTATGCGTAAATATATGCCGTGGTCTGTTTCTTTTTTTAGCAATGAACGATTAACACCGCTAGTCAACTATTTTTCAGATTTATTAAGTGAGCATAATCGACAAATTTATGTTCGTTATGAGTTAGATCCATCCTTGGTTCAAGAAGCTTTTGCACATATTGAAAAAGTGCGCGAAGGGCAGATGAGTTATGTGCCTAAGGCATTTCAGGTACTGACTCAGATTGTGGACGAGGGGGTTACCAGTCTTATTCGTAAGCCTAAGAAACTGCTCAAATTTAATTTGGTTGTCGATAAAACCCTTAATGGTGTGATTAAGATGACCACGCATCTAGGATACAAACGTCTTGAAAAATTAGGTGAAAAAATTGATTCAAGCACAGCAAATGAATATATTGAACACTTTCTGATTTTTATGCAAAAAGAAACATAGTTTCATTATTTATAAGGAAATAAACATGGCGAAGTTAACAACACTTGAAAATAAAGTCGTCTGGATTACTGGGGCATCATCGGGTTTAGGCAAAGCTTTAGCACGTGAATGTGCATTACAGGGAGCGCAGGTTATCTTAACCGCGCGCCGATACGATGAACTGGAAAATGTCAGAATCAGTTTATTTAAACCTGAACGACATCTTTCAATTGCTGCGGATATTACCGACGAAGTTCAAATTCGCCATGCCTATGTACAAGTTCTGGAAGAAAAAGGAAAAATTGACTGGCTCATTAACAATGCAGGATTGAGTCAACGCGCGCTCATTCAGGACACCACTATGCAAACTGAACGTGCGATTATGGAAGTGGATTATTTTTCACAAGTTTATCTGACTAAAACCGTACTTCCGACATTTATTCAGCAAAAATCAGGTCGAATTGCCTTTGTGTCTAGTGTGGCGGGTTTGTTAGGCACTCAATATCGCGCTAGTTATTCGGCAGCTAAAGCAGCGATTCATATGTGGGCGAATAGCTTACGTGCTGAAATTGCGCAGTTTGGCGTAGGAGTTTCGGTGATCTTTCCAGGCTTTGTTAAAACCAATGTGTCTTTTAATGCGCTTAATGGCGAAGGAAAGCCACAAGCTCATCAGGATGAAGCAATTGAGAATGGACTGGAAGCCGATGAATTTGCGCAGGAAGTGGTGAAGGCACTTATGCAGGAACAGGAATATATTGTAGTCGGGGGGACTAAAGAAAAACTAGGTGTTTTAATCTCTCGCTTAGCCCCTTCTTTACTTTATAAAATGATTCGTAAAATGAAAGTGAAATAATAGCTTTATTTGGTTTTATCAAGAAGTTGCTCTCAACTTCTTGATTGTTCTGCTGTAGCTTTAGCAAAAATAGCTGTTCCATAAGCAAATACTTCGACCATACCGCCTTGCATACCGAGTTCCGTGGTACTTAAACGTAGTCCCATGATTTTATCTGCGCCGTGACGAATAGCTTCTTGTTTAAGTCGGACAATGGCTTCTCTTCGTGCACGATCGACTACGGTTTCATAACTGGTGAGTCGCCCCCCTAAAAAATTCTGGATATTGGCAATGATGTATTTAAAATAATCATGAGAAATCACAACATTACTTGAAATAAATTGACCTGATAATTCACTATAGACAAAGCGATTACTATCAATGCGAATATGAGCAAGTTGCTGCTCTTTGTGCTCAAGTTCACGCCAGTGTTTTCGTTCAAAATACCGACCAAAACCCCATCCAATAGCACAAAGAATCAAAAAAAGAACAACCTGAAAAATAAGATTTTCCATAAGTATGCCTTAAGAACTAAAAGGGTCGGGGAGTTTGGGTGCATGAGGTTGCACAATCACGGCGGTACCATACACAAAAAGTTCGGATGCACCTTGTGCAATGTTAGATGTCGAGAAACGTATTCCTACAATTGCATTTGCACCTAATTGCTCAGCTTTAGCAATCATACGTTGCATAGCCTCCTGACGGGATTCCTCCAGAAGCTCGGTATATGCGGTGAGTTCACCGCCTACGATATTTTTTAAACCTGCAAGTAAATCGCGTCCCGCATGTTTACTACGAACAGTGCTTCCGTACACGACATCAAGTTGTTGTCTGATGAGATAACCTGGCATACTTTCTAAATTACTTAATAACATATACTTATTTTTTTAAAAATGGTGTTATGAAGATATAAAAAAAGTCATATAGATGCAATAAAAAAGCCCACCGAAGTGAGCTTATTCAAACTATTGAGAATTACTGTTTTTTCAAGTCAGCACTTGATGGCTGATGAACAACAGTATCTGTGGTATTGGCTTTAACACCACCCCCCAGAGTCTTGTATAGCTCAATTTGATTATTCAAATTGGCTTGTTCAAGTAACAATAAGCCTTGTTCTGCTGAGTAAGATGAGCGCTGTGCATCCAATACCGTTAAGTAGTTATCAATACCAGCGCGGAAGCGGGCATTAGATAAGTTATAAGTTGTATTGGTTGCTTCCACCAGACGACGTTGCGCTGAGATACGATCTCCGATATTGGCACGTGTGGCTAATGCATCATTAACTTCACGGAATGCTGACTGAATTGATTTCTCATAATCAGACAATGCAATTTTCTGATCAGTTTCAGAAATTTTAATGTTCGCGCGACGAGTGCCCCAATCAAAGATTGGCAGGTTAATACTTGGTCCAATTGACCACATACCTGAGCCAGATTTAAACAAATCGCTTAATTCAGCAGACGCATAACCTGCCGAACCTGTAAGACTAATCGTTGGAAACAACGCAGCTTTTGCTGCACCAATATTGGCACCAGCAGCACTCAATTGATATTCCGCAGATTTTACATCAGGACGATTATTCAACAGGTCACTTGGTAAGCCCGTCGCAAATAAATTTTGACGTGTTACAGATTTAACAGGTTGATTTGGTAGTAAGTTCTGTGGAACAGGTTGCCCGACCAGTAAATTTAACAAGTTTTGTGCTTGCGCGATTTGGGTTTTATAGTTCGCTACATCATTGCGTGCAGTTTCAACAGAAATCTGCGCCTGACGTAAAGGAACTTCACTATCGATCCCGACATCAAAGCGTTTTTTGTTCAAATTATATGAATCAAGTTGAGCTTTTAAGGTCTGATCAGCCAGTTTCAAATTCGCACTAGCAAAAGAATAACTTAACCAAGCTTGAGCCACCTGACTGACCAAACTAATTTGTGTCGCATCACGCGCACTTTGCGTCGCGAGATAATTATCGAGGGCAGCATCTTTTAGACTACGAACACGTCCCCAAAAATCCAACTCATAAGAGGTCACTCCTAATCCGACCTGAAAGGTGGAATAAGGATTATTTGGATCACGAGTCGGTGTGACTTGACGAACAGCACTACCACTTGCACCAATGGTTGGCAGTTGGTTGTTTTCGCTAATTTGATACGCTTGCTGAGCACGTTGAATATTTAAAGTCGCCGTACGGAGGTCACGGTTATTGGCTAGTGCTAACTCGATGACTTGGACTAAACGCTGATCAGCAAAAAAGTCTTTATAGCCTTGTTCTGCAACAGATGGACCTGTCGTTGAACCAATATATCCTGTTGGGATATCCGCTTGAGCGATGGGTTCTGGACCACGCATGCTTTGACATGCAGTCAAAGCAAGCGCAAGTGCAGATACCGCAATGCTACGACCTGAAATAGACCATACTTTTTGCATCACGATGTTTGCTCCTGATTATTTTGTTTCTTAGGTTTGTATTTGAAAATACTACGAATCCAAACAAAGAATACTGGAATGAAGAAAATACCCAACAGTGTAGAACTAATTACACCACCAAGGACACCAAAGCCTACCGAGTGTTGGCTACCTGCACCAGCACCTGTTGAAAGGGCAAGCGGAAGTACACCAAAACCGAATGCAAGGGTGGTCATGATAATTGGGCGTAAACGCATTTTTGCAGCATGAAGGGTTGCATCAAACAAGTCTTCACCTTGTTCTTGCAACTCTTTTGCAAACTCTACGATCAAGATCGCATTCTTCGCGGATAGACCAATTACGGCAACAATTGCAACCTGGAAGTAAATGTTAAAGGATAAGTTTGGATCGCCCTTAATGATCATACCTAACCATGTCAAGGCAAATGCACCGACGATACCTAAAGGTACAACCAGCAATACCGAAACAGGTACAGACCAGCTTTCATAGAGTGCAGCAAGACACAGGAATACGATTAATAATGAAAGAACAAGAAGAGGTGCTGTTTGATTGCCCGAATCACGTTCTTCTAAAGATAAACCTGTCCATTCATAGTCGAAACCGGTTAAGCCCATAGAAGGTAACTTACCAATAATTTCTTCCATCGCGAGCATTGCATCACCTGAACTTACGCCCGGTGCTGGAGTACCTTGGATGTTTACAGAAGATACACCGTTATAACGCTCTAGACGTGGTGAACCATAAGTCCATTCGCCTGTTGCAAATGCTGAGAAAGGAACCATCGTGCCACTGCTATTACGCACATACCACTTGTTCAAGTCTTCAGGCATCATACGTGTATTTGCTTCACCTTGGACATATACCTTTTTCACACGACCACGGTCAACGAAGTCATTGATATAAGTACCACCCCAAGCCATGCTCATGGTTGTATTGATATCCGCAATACTCACACCCATTGCGCCTGCTTGTGCTTGGTCAATACTAATTTGATACTGAGGCGTATCTTCTTGACCATTAGGACGGACGCCTGCAAGACGTTTGTCTTGTGCAGCCATACCTAAAATCGCATTACGTGCAGCAATCAGTTTTTCATGACCTTGACCACTCGCATCTTTTAATTGGATGTCAAAACCAGCAGATACACCTAATTCAGGCATTGCAGGTAACTGTAATGGCATGATGTAAGATGCGTCTTTCACAATCATATTCAATGCCATACCACGTTGGATGATGGCACCAATTTGTGATTCTGGTGTCGTACGCTCACTCCAGTCTTTTAATTTAATAAAGGCAAGACCCGCGTTTTGACCCACCCCTGTGAATGAGAAACCAGCAACTGTAAAGATTGACTCTACATTTTCTTTTTCCTTATTCAAGAAATAGCCTGTCATGGTATCGATGACTTTGTCGGTTCGTTCCAAGCTCGCGCTCGGTGGTAACTGAACCAGTGTCATCACCACACCTTGGTCTTCTTCTGGTAAGAATGAAGATGGCAAAACTTTATAAATGCCAACCAAAGCGGCAATCACAACAATATAAAGTACCCCAGAGAATAACTTGTGGTGGGTCATACGATTGACACCGCCTTGGTATTTCTCCGAAAGTCTTTCAAAGCTACGGTTAAACCAACGGAAGAAACGCGCGAAAATATTGTTGCTTTCCTGCTTGTTTGGATCGTGCTGTTTTAACAAGGTTGCACATAGGGCAGGGGTAAAGGTAAGTGCTACGATCAATGACAAGATCATCGCAGTAACCAGCGTGATCGAGAATTGACGATAAATTACCCCAGTGGTTCCACTAAAGAACGCCATCGGTACGAATACCGCTGTTAACACACTGGTAATACCGACTAAGGCGCCTGAAATCTGACTCATCGACTTTTCGGTCGCAGGGACAGGTTCCAGATGTTCTTCCTGCATTACCCGTTCAACGTTTTCCACCACAACAATCGCATCATCGACCAGAAGACCAATCGCTAAGACCATCGCAAACATAGTGAGCGTGTTGATTGAGAAACCGAAGATGTTAATGACAGCAAATGTGCCCAATACAACCACTGGAACAGCCAATGTTGGGATAATCGTGGCACGCCAGTTCTGTAAGAATAAGAACATGACAATGAACACCAACACGACAGCTTCAATCAACGTGTGTACAACACTTTCAATCGACAGCTTAATAAACGGTGTAGTGTCATAAGCCAGTTGATCTTTTAAACCATTTGGGTAGTTTTTACGAAGTTCACTGAGGCGCTTTTCTACAGCCGCTGCTGTATCTAGTGCATTTGCACCAGTTGCCAGTTTAATCGCAACACCGCCAGCAGCCTTACCATTAAATTTAGAGTCGAACTGATAGTTATCTGACCCGAGTTCAACACGCGCAACATCACTCAAACGGACTTGAGCACCAGAAGATGTATTTTTTAGAAATATATTCTTAAATTGTTCAGGTGTTTGCAACATACTTTGCGCATTGACAGTCGCATTCAGCACTTGACCCTCGGTCGATGGTGCACCACCTAACTGACCTACCGCAACTTGAGAGTTTTGTGCACGAATGGCTGTTGCAACATCATTTGGTGTAAGTTTAAAGCTCGTGAGCTTGGCTGGATCTAGCCAGATGCGCATTGCATACGAACCACCAAATACCTGAATTTCACCTACACCTGCGACACGACTAAGTGGCTCAGAGATATTTGAGTTTACATAGTCCTTAATGTCAGAAGCAGAAAGGCTATTATCTGGTGAGTAAAAGGCAATCACTTGCAAAAAGCTTGCGCCTGACTTTGTCACCTTTACACCCTGACGTTGTACGTCAGCTGGTAAAAGTGCTGTTGCAGATTGCAATTTGTTTTGAACCTGAACTTGGGCGATATCTGGATCGACACCTTGTGCAAAGTTCAAGTTAATGGATGCTTGTCCATTGCCCGCACTATTCGATGAAATATAACGTAAGCCATCCAAACCGTTCATTTGTTGTTCAATGATTTGAGTGACAGTATTTTCAACAGTTTGAGCAGAAGCCCCAGGATAAGTTGCAGAAATCGTTACCGTGGGGGGAGCAATCGTCGGATATTGTGCAACAGGCATTTTGGTGAGGGTAATAATACCCGCCAGCATAATTACCAGTGCGATCACCCATGCGAAGATGGGGCGATGAATAAAAAATTGAGCCATTCAGTCTACCCCTTATGTATTTGAAGTAGCTTTTTGTTCAGGTTGAACTTTATTTGATTCAGCTATTTTCGCTTTATCAGCATCAGGCTTTTGTACTTGTGCTGGCGTTGCTTTTGATTGCGGCTGATAAGGCTTAGCTGAAACCTTCTGACCCTCTTTCACTTTAGCCACACCATCAACAACTACTTTATCGCCTGCTTTAAGCCCTTCCGTTACAATCCAGTCTGTCCCCTGGACACCCGCAGTCTGAATCTGACGGGTTTCTACCGCACCCTTATCGTTGACCAGCATAGTGGTCGCCTGGCCTGTTGGCGTACGAGTAATCGCTTGCTGTGGGATCAGATAAGCATTCGGAATAACCGCTTGTGTAATTTGAGCGGTTGCGTACATGCCTGGAAGTAATAAATGATTTGGATTTGAGAATACTGCGCGTAGAGTAACACTGCCCGTATCTGGACTTACACTCGCATCTGAAAATGCAAGATGTCCTTCAACTGGATAGGTTGAACCATCCTCTAGGCGGATTTTGACTTTAGTATTATTACTGTTGTCCAGATTGCCTTTGCTTAATTGTTGACGTAAACGTAACAATTCTGCGCTCGATTGGTTGATATCAACATAAATTGGATCTAACTGTTGAATCGTCACCAATGGATCGGTCTGATTCGCAGTAACCAATGCCCCAGCCGTTACAGAGGAACGACCAGATTGACCAGAAATTGGGGAGCGGATAGTTGAGTAACCTAAATCGACTTCGGCATTTTTAACTTGCGCTTTAGCGGCTGTAACCTGAGCTTGCGCAACATTTACTTGTCCAACCAGATCATCATATTCCTGTTTTGAAACCGCATTACTTGAAACCAATTGTTGATAACGATTCATCTTGGTTTTAAGTGAGTTTAGATTCGCTTCCTGTTGTAACAATGCTGCCTTGGCGTTATCTAAAGTGGCACGATTTGTTCTTGAATCCAGTTCATACAATGACTGACCTTCACGAACATAACTTCCTTCTGTAAATAAACGCTTCAGAATCACACCGCTCGTTTGAGGACGCACTTCAGAAACTTGATAGGCTGTTGTACGCCCAGAAAGCTCAACTGTTTGTTCGACATTTTGTGGCTGTGCGACAAGCACACCCACTTCAGTCGGGGGCATTTGCTGAGCTGCACCAGCTTGCTGCGCATCTTTTGGATCTTTGCTACAGCCAACAAGTGCGATACTTGCTGCTAATGTGCAAGCAGTAAGGGCTGGAGCCCAAAGCTTTGCAGACATCATTGTTTCACCTCATTTAGAGCTTTATCTAAAAATAATTTGTTGTTGTTCAACTTGCTTTGTTTCCACAACCAAAGCAGTGAGATCCAAATAAAACCGATACTCCAACCCGCTAATACATCTGTAGGATAATGAACACCTGCATACACTCTTGAGAGCCCCATACTAAGCAGCCAAAAACAGGAAACCATTAGGAAATATAATCTTTTAGGATGATTTTGATAAATCAAGATGACTAAACTGGCAAGAGTAGCCGCGTAGGCACTATGAGCACTGGGAAATGATGCGCCATAGTTGACCACCAGCTGATAGACTTCTGGCGGTCTGGGCCGATTAAAACACCACTTTAATAACCATCCTAAAACAATACTTCCGCTCACACCTATTAAAATGAAGATGAGTGTTGAGTATTTTTTATACCATGCGCAGACTAAACACCAGACCATAGTAAAAAATAATACAAAAGGCATGCCACCTAAATAAGCTAAAGTAATTACAATTTGATTGAGCGTTTTATTTCGGTGTTCATTCAGGATTTGAATTGCATGTAGATCAAATCCTGAGATGACGGGAGAGTATAAACCAAACACACTCAACAAAAATAAAATGCAACCAATACAGAGTATTAGGTAGGGCATGCTTACAACCTTCAGTTTAACCAAGCTTATCGGTTGGAATATGGTTATGAAGTGTACTCGCCAGTACACTTTTTTTCAAGACTAGGTTATTTATACTAATTTCTTTTTTGAAAATATTTAACTATCAGCACACAAATATAACAATTTTAAGTGAATTTTGGCACATTTTCTTCATTATTAGAGCCGAGGCTAGTGTGATGCTGATCCTGACTTGGCTGTACCATCATCCACTTCAAGAGGCTGTTTGGGTGGCCAGAAAAAATCACTAGGACGAGTGAGAAAATGTGTGATTACCAGTTTGGCTAAAGGTTTCCATTGTTCAAAGCGTACCCGACGTGCGCGTAAAGCAACAATAATCGTCAATGTAAAACTGACGAAAAGGTTGGTTAAACCAATCAGCAATACCCCCATAAACGATACGATAATGAGTCCAATATCTGGGGGGCCATTAATACACATCAAACCTTGTATAAAGTTGGCAGAAGCAAACGCAATATGTCGGATATCTAGAGGTAAACCTAAAATAAAGCCTATGGTTCCCATACTCCCGAGCATAATCCCGAAAATAAAATTACCCGAAAGTGCGCCAAGATTACGTTGGATGTAGTCGGCAAATTTATTGAGACGCTCTTGACCCATCCAGTTTGCCAACCGTTGGTGTGCTTTCAACCGTGGGCCGACTTTACGATAGATAGCCATATTGTCAAAATAACCCGCCAGCAAGCCTGATAAAAATAAACACACACCAGCAATAGCGGCATGGGGAATAGCCAGCGAGGTAAAAGGGTTCAAACTATGCAGTACGATATTGGCTTTTGCGTGATTGAGTAATGGTTCATCCAAAAAGTATTGCCACAGATAAGTAATGATGGCAGCCGTAGGAATGGCGATAGAAATATTTCCTAAAATCGCAACAAACTGTGTCCTGATAATATTGATAATCAGGGCTGCCAGTTCTGCAATTTGAGCCGTTCTTGAGCCTTTACGTTGTTGTACAGTCGAAGCAAGCGCAGCCGCAGTCATGGCAGGCTGCTTTGTCGCAACAGTAAAATGCAAAACATGAATCAGAACAAAGCCCAATGAATAGTTCATACTATAAATAAAGGCATGCATCATGGGGGCAAGGGTGAGTCGTGCTGCCAATATTTTCAGCGTTGCCATGATGGCAATGATCACACCTGCACCTGCGGCGGCCCGATACATTTCAAAAAAACCTTTTTTATCGGTACTTACATAGTGTTCACCAGTACGGCTGGCGTTTTCTGTCACTTGTAAGGCGATTAACTCACTGTTTGTGGTCATCAGTGAGCGTACGCTTTTTTCACTATAATGTGCTTCTGTAATATCTTCTAAAAATTCACCCAGTGAGAGATAACGAATTTGGGCATCACCCACCACAATATTTAAAAGTAACTCAATTCGATCCAGACATTGCTCAAGCAAGGACAATAAATAAGTCAGACTCAGACTGACACCGATCCGTTTGGTGGCTCGTCGTATTTTAAGTACAACTTCCCGACATTGCTCAAACATAACAAAGGCTTGAGAGGCATCAGGCGGTTCGAGCACTGCAACTTCGTGACCGGTATAATGCTGCTTTTTAAATTTTTCAATAAAATCGATCACTTCTCGATTTTGCACTAAAAAGGGCGATTCATATTCGGTCAGTTCAGGCTGTGCATTAATAAATTCTGGATATAAGCCAATACCACTGATACGGTAAGATAAAACCGTAATGGCTTTAATCATTTGATCCTGAATGGCACGTTTTTCATCGATATTGCTATTACTTTGCCCAATGATTTCAAAAAGAGCATACCAGTGCTTTTCATCAATCGCATTTAGCCAATATTTGTCACTACGTTGATGAAATACCTTGCCAATCAAGGTACTTAGGTCATGGTCATCCTGAATCAAAGGGAGAAAATGTGCGCCAAGACGTTTGACTAACTGGTTCCAAAAACCATCTAAAGACAATATGCCACTGTCGGCATATAAGCTGGTTTGTTTGTATTGGTTGATTAGGCGTAATAAAAAGCTTTGTAAGGTGTTGGCGGCGTTAGGTCCGATCAGTAAAGACTCGACAAATGCCTCAAACTTATCATTGATTTCATCTTGATCTTTGCTGTCGCTTGGACGAATACGATTGATCAGCTCAATAATAATATGTTCATCTAAAACAGCTTGAGTTTGATCAAGCTGTTGTTGCATTTGAATGTAAAGATCAGATAAATTTATATGCATAGGCAAAAGAGATTATTGAATCCGATGTAAAGCCATTAAAGTTAGATTGGTAAGTGCTTGACGCGCCTCACTATCTGGTAATTGATTTAAAGCATCAAGCGCAGCTTGTGTTTCTTGTTCAGCACGGGCGCGACAATACTCTAAAGCACCCGAATTTTGCACAATCTGGATGACTTGCTCAAGTTGCGTGATCCCACCTGTGGAAATACTTTTACGAATAATGTCATGTTCTTCGCCAGTAGTTTTTTGTAACGCGGCAATCAATGGCAATGTGGGTTTACCTTCCATCAAGTCATCACCGATATTTTTACCTAAGGTTTCTGCATCAGAAGTGTAATCCAAAATATCATCAATAATTTGGAAAGCATTGCCAAAATGACCGGCAAAATGACGTAATGGCTCACGATATTGGGGGGTATTGGCTAAAATCGCTGCGCCTTCGGTGGCCAGTTCAAATAGTCGGGAAGTTTTGCCGTGAATAATATTTAAATAGGTTGTTTCTGTAGTTTCAGGGTCATGTTGCGACTGAAGTTGTAACACTTCACCTTCGGCAATTTCACAGGTTCCTGTTGAAAAGTCCTTGAGTAAGACCATGTCGTTTAGATCGACCAATAAATCAAAAGCACGGGAGATTAAAAAATCACCTACCAAAACCGCCGTTTGATTGTTCCATGTCGCATTGGCTGTTGGGCGGCCACGACGTAAGCCTGATTCATCCACAACATCGTCATGTACTAGCGTCGCGGTATGCAGCATTTCAATGATCGCAGCCAATTTACGATGATGTTCTAAGTCTTGAACTCCACATGCCTGACCTGCCAGCAAACACATGATGGGGCGCATACGCTTACCGCCAGCTTCGACTACATGTTTACTAACCGCCATGACTAAAGCGACTTTTGAGGTAATCCCTTCATTAATAAATGTGTCCATCACAGCAAAGTCATGAGCTACAGGCGCGAGTATATCTTGCTTAAAGTCGATGGCCATATGAAAGGAAACCTCATCAATATATTGGTAATTTGCTCAATGGATTTAAAGCTATAAAATCTTAAACTCAAATGAATGACAAAACACAAGTTTTCATACCGATACAATGGTATAAACGTTTGATGTTAAATATTGTCTAGCCAGCGATAGGGAGAAGCTCCATGTTGAGTGGTTTTATAGTAGCAATTTGTTTTTAAACCTTATTTGCGATTTTACACATATTCAAACGAAATACTAGATTGATTCAGCCGATCATAAAGTTTAACTGTCTTTCTTCTTGTTTTTTTGTTTTAGCTTGCGTAATTTTGCATCAAAATACTTGTTGTTTGCCCAGTTATCCCTTAAAATCTTTCGCCTTATACATCCCAGTGGCGTTCGTTTTAAGATCGATATATCCCTTTATCGACACGACGACACGGGCTTGGTTGGAGTACGTTATGTACGCAGTAATCCAAAGCGGTGGTAAACAGCACCGTGTAGTTGAGGGTGAAACCCTTAAAGTTGAATTGTTGAAAGCTGAAACTGGCTCAACTATTACGTTTGATGACGTATTAATGGTTGTAAATGGTGATAGCATTCAAATCGGTGCTCCAGTTGTTGCTGGCGCAAAAGTAACTGCAGAAGTGGTTGGTCATGGTCGTCACGACAAAATCCGCATCATCAAAATGCGTCGTCGTAAACACTACCGTAAACAACAAGGTCACCGTCAATGGTTTACCGAGTTGAAAATTACGGGTATTGCAGGCTAATCACGAGGAGTAATAGACATGGCTTCTAAAAAAGCTGGTGGATCGACTAAAAACGGTCGTGATTCGAATCCTAAAATGTTAGGTGTTAAAATCTACGGTGGTCAATCAGTAACTGCTGGTAACATCATCGTTCGTCAACGTGGTACTGAATTCCACGCTGGTGCTAACGTAGGTATGGGTCGTGACCATACTTTATTTGCTACTGCTGATGGCGTAGTAAAGTTTGAAGTGAAAGGTCAATTTGGCCGTCGCTATGTAACTGTTGAATCTGTATAAGTTTTAATAGTTTAAAAAACCCGCATCTTGCGGGTTTTTTTATGTTTAAAGCTATTACTTGTTTTACGAACTTGTCTCTTTAGCCTGATTGCGAATAAATCGATGATGTTTAATGTCGTCATAGGCTTGTAAAATTTCATCATAAGTATTCATGACAAAAGGACCTTGACCATTGATAGGTTCACCTAATGGCTTTCCTGAAAGTAAAAGTAATTTACTGTGATGCAATGCCGTGATTTCAATATTGTCTCCATGACTCGACATCACAGCCAACGCTTGCTCTTCTAAAAGCTCATCTTGTTCGGTAAATTGTATCTGACCATGACGCAAATAAAGCAAAGTGCTGTCCCCATGTTGGGCAGGCAAGATCAGGTGCTGTCCTTGACGTAGATCAATATCTAAAACAGTCATTGGACTGTAGGTCAGTGCGGGACCCTGTACGTGTTGGTATTGTCCTGCAATGACTCGAACTGAACCTGCCTGTTGAGCCAATTCAACCTTTGGAATATCGGCATTTTTTAAACTTTGATAACGTGGCTCGGTCATTTTATCTTTAGTGGGTAAGTTGACCCAAAGTTGTACCATTTCAAAAGCTCCACCGTGCTCACGAAAAGCAGAACTAAATTGTTCGCGGTGCATCACGCCAGAGGCCGCAGTCATCCATTGTACGTCGCCTTTTGCAATGATTCCGCCACTGCCAGTAGAATCACGATGTTCTAACTCACCTTCAAACATAAAGGTTACGGTTTCAAAGCCGCGATGTGGATGTTCATTTACACCACGACGTTTATTTGGCGGACTTAATACGCCAGGACCTAAATGATCCAACAATAAAAAAGGGGAAACGGTATTGCCTAGTTCATGATAAGAAAACACGGAAAGTACAGGGTAGAAGTCACCGACTGAAAAACGGGTATCGTTGCGATGAATAAATGCAAGGCTTTTCATAGGTGAACTCCATTATTTTTAATCTATTGTCATCTGTTTAGCATATGACTTTTATCCAGATAAGATCAGTCCGTATAATAGAACACTGTATTTTAATTTTGATATCTCCTCTCATAATAGTTCGGTATCTAATTGAATATCTTTATCTTGTTATTTTCTTCATAATGCAGTGATTTTTGTACATAAAATTGTGGTTGGAGACATTAATTACACAAAATCCATGTGTTTCTCCACAATTTTAGTTTTCAAAAACAGTAAGATATCGATATAACAGTAAAAACTGATTAGAGGTTTTATTTTATGATTTCCGTAAAAAAAGTGGCATATGCATTAACTCTAAGCGCCAGTGTGGTTGCACCTGTCATGAGCGCAACTGCTTTTGCGGCCACGGCAGCTTCGGAACAGCAAGCGACCTCAAACCTAGTGAAACAATTGAGTGGTATGCAAAGTTTATCTGCCAATTTTGAACAAACGACAAAAGCCACCAATAATACCCGTGCGCCAAAAAATAAAGGTCTAACCGCACAACATATGAATCAAACCTTTAAAGGGGTGATGAAAGTAGAACGTCCGGGTAAATTCTTCTGGGAAACGACTTCACCCTCAAAACAAACGATTGCGACAACAGGTAAAACCGTCTGGATTTATGACCCTGATTTACAGCAAGCGGTACGCCAAAATCTGGATGATCAGGTTGCCAATACACCTGCGTTATTGTTGTCAGGCAATACCAATCAGATTATGCAATCTTATCGTGTGACTCAGCCCGATAGCAGCAAAACTTATTACACCTTATACCCTAAAGATAGTGAAGGTGCTTTTCAAAGTCTGACCATTAGTTTTGGTGCAAATAAAGCCCCAAGTTTGATGATTTTACAGGACTCTTTGGGCCAAACGACTTATGTGCGTTTTAATAATGTGAAGCTAAATCCATCGATTCCCGCTTCGACTTTCAATTTCACCCCTCCAAAGGGAACAGATATTATTGATCAATAATATCTCGTTGATTTCCAGAACATCGTTTTAATTAACCGCTCATTTTGGGCGGTTAATTTTTTGATGGATCGTATAGATACATATTTTCAATGTTCAGTATAAATAGAGCTTTGTATAGTAGATCAAAATGAACATCGAAAACGATCAAAAGGGGCGGCAATGTCTGCACGACACTTTAAAACAACATTATTGATTCTGCCATTTTTAAGCGCTGTATTTCTCACTGTGGGCTGTCAGCCAAAAACGGAGAGTAAAAAGGAAACTTCGACTGAAACCAAAGTTGCAAAAGTTAGTATTCCTGTTATTCAGTCGAAAGTAGTCGCCGTCAAATTACCGAAAAATAAGCTGTGTCTGGAAGACGGCTGTACCGAATACAACTTTCAGACAGTCGAAACCAATCAGCCATGGATCAATGAATATTTTATCAATCGTATAAAAAAAGCAGATCCAAATGCTTTTGACAATATTCAGGATCAGCAAGTCAAATTACCAGAAGGTATGCCACAAGATGGTCAAAGCATCATGTTCGTGCGTTATTTAGGACAAAACTATAATTTGGCTTCATTTCAGTTATATAGCTATACCTACTCAGCGGGCGCTGCACATGGGATGCATCATGAAGAATATGTCATTTTTGACTTGAATAAGAAAAAGCGCGTGAGTGTTGCAGACTTACTGAAAGAAGGAAGCGATACAACTGTGCGTGATCGCTTATATAGCTTTAATCAAAGCTGGCTGGAAGAACACAATATTAGCAAAGATAAATTTCAACTGAGCGATAACTTCTACTATGGTAATGAAGGCATTGTCTTTGTGTATCCACTGTATGAACTGGCTTCTTATGCCGAAGGTTTAAGTGAATTGACATTACCTTATGATCAGGCCATAGATGTAGTCAAACCTGAATATTTACCTAGTCAGCCTGTGCTACCTAAAGAATAATCAATACCTGAAAGCTAAAATCATGATTTGTAAATATAGTCACTTCATAGTGACTATATTTTTTGCTGTGAAGCACTTACACTATAGGCAGTTTTTCTTTGCAACTTATGATTGGCTATGATCGACCCAAAATTACTCAGAAATAATATTGAAGCTGTAAATCAGGCTTTGGCAAAACGTGGTGTACAACTTGATCCTGCTGAATGGGCATCTTTGGAAGCGCGCCGTAAAGAGTTTCAATCCAAAACTGAAAGTTTACAGGCAGAACGTAATTCTGGTGCTAAACAGGTAGGTCAGATTAAAAAAGCAGGCGGTGATGCCTCTGAGATCATGGCGCGTATGCAGGCCATTGGTGATGAAATTAAGGCAGCAGAAGTTGCTTTAGCAGAATTACAGGCTGAAATTGAAGACAAAGCACTGAGTATTCCAAACTTGCCAGATGATTCTGTGCCAGAAGGCAAAGATGAAAATGACAATGTGGAAATCTCAAAATGGGGAACACCACGCCAGTTTGATTTTGAAATAAAAGATCACACCGATTTGGGTGAGTGGATGGGCGGTCTTGAATTTGAAACCGCAACCAAGTTGACGGGATCACGTTTTAGCGTATTGAAAGGGCCTTTAGCTCGGTTACAACGTGCTTTAACGCAATTCATGCTAGATACTCATACCTTAAAAAATGGTTATACCGAAGCGTATGTACCGTATTTGGTCAATGCAGATTCATTACGTGGTACAGGTCAACTGCCAAAGTTTGAAGAAGACTTGTTCAAACTACAAGGCGAAAAAGAATATTACTTAATCCCCACTGCTGAAGTCCCTGTGACCAACTTTGTGCGTGACGAAATCATTGATGCAGATCGTTTGCCGCTTAAATATGCGGCGCATACGCCTTGTTTCCGTAGTGAAGCTGGTTCTTATGGACGTGATACCCGTGGTTTGATTCGTCAACATCAGTTCGATAAGGTTGAAATGGTGCAAATCGTTAAACCAGAAAATTCGATGCAGGCATTAGAAGAATTAACAGGTCATGCTGAGGGAATCTTACAGGCACTTGGCTTACCTTATCGTAAAATTCTTCTTTGTGGCGGGGGTATGGGGTTTGGTTCAACCAAAACTTACGATTTAGAAGTGTGGGTGCCAAGTCAAAATACCTATCGTGAAATTTCAAGCTGCTCAAATATGGGTGACTTTCAGGCACGTCGTATGATGGCACGTTATCGCGCGGATCAGAAAAAAACTGAATTGGTACATACCTTAAATGGTTCTGGTTTGGCGGTAGGTCGTACTTTATTGGCGGTGATGGAAAATTATCAACGTGCTGATGGCTCGATCGAAATTCCAGAAGCATTACGTCCTTACATGGGCGGTACAACTTATATCGATTAATCAGATCGATATCTATTGTGCATGATTTTTGCTTTAACCTACCCAAAATCAAGATGTAGAGGTCGGCTGTGGAAATTCTTCCAATTTCACTTAAGTTGCAACAGCAACGTTGTCTGATCGTGGGTGGGGGGCATATTGCCTATCGCAAAGTACTATTACTGGTCAAGGCGGGTGCAATTCTTGATGTAATTGCACCTGAAATTGAGGAGCAACTTCAAACTCTAGTTGAACAAAGCCAAGGGACACTGTATTTAAAAGTATTTGAAGACAGTGATTTAGATCAGGCTTATCGTTTAGTCATTGCGGCAACCAATAATGCTGCGGTTAATCAACGTGTGTTTGAGCAAGCCGAACTCCGAAATCTCTTGGTGAATAGTGTGGATGATATTCCCAACTGTCGTTTCATGATGCCTGCGATTATTGATCGTTCGCCATTAGTGATTTCTGTCGCCTCAAATGGGGCTTCACCTGTCCTATCACGTCAGTTGCGTACTCAGATTGAAACACTGGTTCCACATGGTATGGGGAAACTCGCTGAGTTCTCTGGACAATGGCGTACCCGCGTTAAGACCAAGATTACCAATCCAGATGAGCGCCGTATTTTTTGGGAAGAACTGTATGTCAGTCCGCTTAAAGAACAGGTGTTTCATGACAATCTGGAAACCGCCAATCAAATGATGGCACAGGCGCTTTCTGAATGGACTGCGCCTAAAGGTGAGGTCTATTTGGTGGGTGCTGGGCCGGGTGATCCAGAGTTATTGACTTTAAAAGCCTTGCGTCTGATGCAACAAGCAGATGTAGTCATTTATGATCGCTTGGTTTCTCCTCCGATTTTAGAGCTTTGCCGCCGTGATGCCGAAAAAGTCTATGTGGGTAAGGCACGATCCAATCACAGTGTACCGCAAGATGGCATTAATGCTTTACTTGTTCAATACGCACAATCAGGAAAACGTGTCTGCCGTTTAAAAGGTGGTGATCCCTTTATCTTCGGACGCGGTGGCGAAGAAATTCAGGAATTATTTGCAGCCGGTGTTCCGTTTCAGGTGGTGCCAGGTATTACCGCAGCATCAGGCTGTTCAGCTTATGCGGGTATTCCACTGACCCATCGTGATTATGCGCAAAGTGTACGTTTTCTGACCGGGCATCTAAAAGAAGGTTCGCCAGAACTACCGTGGAATGAACTGGTGTATGAAAATCAGACGCTTGTGCTGTATATGGGATTAGTCGGGCTTGAGCATATTTGCCAGCAATTGATTGCACATGGTCAACGTCCTGATATGCCTGTCGCTTTGATTTCTAAAGGAACAACTCCTGAACAAAAAGTAGTGGTCGGTACACTCTCTGATATTGCATCTAAAGTTGCCGAATACCATATCCATGCACCAACTTTGACCATTATTGGTGAAGTGGTCAGTTTGCGTGAACAATTGCAATGGTTATAACCCGAATTGTTCCAATTATTTAGTAGAGAGACTTTGTGATCCACGTTGTATTGTTTGAGCCTGAAATTCCTGCCAACACGGGTAATATTATTCGTTTATGCGCTAATACAGGTGCGCAGTTACATTTGGTCAAACCTTTAGGCTTTGAGCTTGATGATAAAAAAATGAAACGCGCAGGATTGGATTATCACGAATATGCGCGGATGAAGATCTGGGACAATATTGAACAATGCCTTGAATATCTTAAAGCGCATGGAATTACTGAATCTGAAGTTTTTCCATTAACCACCAAAGGCAGTGCGACACTACATACAGTTGATTTAAATCGTTCGGTTGCATTATTGATGGGACCTGAAACGCGCGGTTTGCCTGAGCATGTGCGTTTAATGTTTCCACAAAAAAACTGGATTCGTTTACCGATGGCAGAAAACTCACGCAGTCTGAATTTATCGAATGCAACGGCAGTGATTGTCTATGAAGCATGGCGGCAACAAGGTTTTCAGCCTTTATCATAAGAAGATTTAAATATCTCCATAAGGACTTGCAACCACAATGACATAACCGTCAGGGTCTTTAAACCAGACTTCGCGATGGTTGGCATTTAAATTGGCTTTCGGTTGTTCCAGAATGTTGACTTGATGTATCTGGTAAACGCTGTATCAAGTCATCAAAATCAAAGGTTTTAAATCAGAGCACAACACCATTACCTTTGGCGGCATCAGGATTGCCCAAATAAGGGTGATGATGCGCTTGCCATTGGTGTAGCTGTAAAACCATTTCACCTTGTTTGTTCAGCAGTTGTTCGTATTCAGTACCGCCATGACCACTTTTAAGTGCAAGAACCTGTTGATACCACTGACTACTCAGTTCGACATTTTGAACTGCAATTAAAGGTTGGGGTGTCATTCTATCTCTCTTTTTTATGATGTCGCTGTGCTTTGAGATAAATCATAATTTTGTTGTGCTTTAAGAACAGCTTCAATATGCGTTTCTGCCCATCCTTTGAGTTGTAAAGCTGTTTGCGAAACATCGCGACCTAAATCGGTTAAACGGTATTCGACGCGAATGGGTGAACTGTCTTGTACTTGCCGAAGGATAAAACCATCTCGTTCCAATATTTTAAGTTTCTGCGATAAAACTTTTGGAGAAATCCCTTCAATTTTTTTCTTGAGCAAATTGAAATGAATCGGTTGTTCTTCCAAGACATTTAAAATCAAGAGTACCCATTTATCTGCAATTTTTTCAAAAAAAAGACGTGCAGGACAATTTTGACTATAGACATTATATCCGCAGGCAGAATTCACGACTGTACTCCTAAATTGTGGCTTTTGTGTAAATATTTTACGAGAAAGCACTCGGTTACTTATTGGTAACTAATTGACACCTAGTTTCTAAAATATATCATTAAAGTATCTTCATGCAAATAGGGCATTTCTAATGGCTAAGGTATCTCTGGTTTATTTTTCAGGCTATGGTCACACTAAGGTTTTGGCAGAAACTTTTGCCGCACAAATTGAAGCGAATTTGATTGAAATTAATCAGGATGGTGATATTCAGGATCAAGACTGGCAGACGCTAGACGATTCTGCTGCAATTGTATTTGCAGCACCAACCTATATGGCTGCGGCACCATGGCAATTTAAAAAATTTGCCGATGCAAGCTCTAAGAAATGGTTTACGCGCGCTTGGCAAGCCAAAATTTTTGGTGGTTTTACTAACAGTGCAAGTCTAAATGGTGATAAACAAGTCACTCTAATTCAGTTCCAGACATTGGCATCACAACATGGTGGTATTTGGGTCAGTTTAGGTTTATTGCCTGCCAATACTAAAACAGCAACCCGTCAGGACATCAATAATCTGGGTGGTTCAGTCGGTGCACTGATTCAAACTCCTGCGGATGCCAGTGTGGATGAAATTCCAGAAGGTGATATTGAAACAGTCAAAAGTTATGCAGAGCGTATTCAAACGATTACCGATCGGTTTAGCCTAACAAAATAATGGTGTTCAATATTGGCTCAGATTTAACAGATCAATCCGACAACTTTTGGATCGCAAACTGATTAAATTTGAGCCAATTTCCATTGTCACTCTTTATTGAAAATCTAAGTTGAAAAATAAAAAATGGGATAGGTTATTGAGGTTCAATTTATCTTTATCATCATGTGAACTAACCAATGAATTTTCTAAAATCACGTATGATCCGATAACAAACGTACAATCCGCTCAATGAAAATAAAATCAATGCGCCTAAGATATATTTTAAATTGTCTATATCATTCTGATAAAACTGTTGAATATCTTGCTGTGACCAAGTCAAAGCGGTGGGTTGATTGTTTTGAATGTCTATCCATTGAATATTTTGAAAATAAAGATAATTTCCGATTGATTGAATAGTCGCTTTGCGGATGTAACGTGTACTAAATAGATTGTATTGATCCGTACAAACAGTTTTTAAATAGTGTTCACAACTGAGCTTCATCACATAACCGTGATCTTTTAGCACGATCAGCGCAGATTGATCTGGTTTTTGATTATTCGACATCAAGATGTATTGATGATCTGCATCTGTATCAAAATGCACGACTTTTCGACTTTCATACAGCTCATTACTGTTTAAAATATCCTGCGCTTTGATAAGACATGTGATGACCAAAGCGGCAGTAATTACAAAAATACAGATCGCTAGACTCAAGCGGAATATTTTCTTGATCGTTTGATGCATACTCATCTACTAAAATTTTAAAATTAAACCCAAGACTTTAACATTCGAACCTGTTCAAGCATGTTGATTGTAAAAACATCATACACTCTTTGAATGGGTAGATTTTATGTTAAAAAAGCTAATTATTTCACAGATTGAGAGAAACTTTTCGTTAAAATTATCATGACTTTGAAATGACATTTTGATGTGTATTTTTATTAGAAATAATTGAAAACGGTTTCGGTTATTCCTGTAATAAGTGAAGGACTTTTATGGGTAATTATTTTTTACTACAAGCACTGAGCGTTATATTTGCACTTTCAATTGCAACTACGATGTTCAATAAGCGAATTTTAGATTTTCCTCAAGCCATTGGCGTGCCTATTGTTTCGGCGGTGTTGGTATTTGTTTTGCAATGGGGGGCGAACTTACTTCAAGGCAATCAATTTATCACCATCAATATCCATAATATTGAAGAAGCGGTACGGGGGATTGATTTTTATGACTTTTTAATCAATGGTGTGATCTGCTTCATCTTAACCTCCTCAGCGCTCAAATTTAAAATATCTGATTTACGAAACCATTGGAAACCGATCGGGATACTGGCCACGATTGCACTATTGCTTTGTGCGATTCTTTTTGCAGGGTTAATGTATGGTTTTCAATTTTTGATTGGTCATCCAGTTCCTATACTTGTATTACTCCTTTTAGGATCCGCTTTGGGTGCAACAGATCCGATCGGTATTAAGGGTGTACTGAGTTCAGTTCGCGCTCCCCATCATCTAATCGTTAAATTAGAAGGTGAATCTTTATTTAATGATGCTATGTGTATTGCGGTATTTATGACCTTACTCAATGTATTGCAAGGGGAGCATTTCTCTCTGATGCATACACTTGAAAATTTCGTTTATGAGATTGTCGTTGCTGCGATGATTGGCTGGGCATTCGGTTTGGGGATTCTACGCTTACTTCGTGGGAAACATGAAATGGAATCGCTGATTTTAACAACAGCATTACTCGCTTGTGGTTCTTATTTGGTGGCATTATTCGCCCATGCTTCCGCACCGATTGCTTGTGTGATTGGGGGATTAATCGTAGGTAACAAATGGAAAGAAATATTACAGGAACGAGAAATCCGTGAAGTTAATCATTTCTGGCATACCGTGGAAGGGATTATTAATTCTTTCCTTTTCACATTAATTGGGCTTGAACTTTTTATTCTGGATTTAAATGCAAGCATGATTTTTGGTGGGATTCTTGCATTTATTGCGCTACATATTTCCAGATTTGCAGCAAACTTTTTATCCTTCTCATTTTTTCCATCATTTAGATCAAAGAGTTATAATGGTAGTTTGACGATATTATCTTGGGGTGGCGTACGTGGAGGGATTTCTTTAGCATTAATATTAGCAGTCGCAAACGTTCCTGAATTACGTGAATATAGTAGTATTTTAATTGGTTATACATTTATTAGCGTACTTCTTTCGGGTGTTGTTTGTGGTTTGGGTTTACCTGCGGTGATGAATGCATTCTATTATAATCCGAATGAGGAAACTCAAGGGTTTAAAGGTTGGTATCAGCAGTTATGCCATAAAATGAATCGGCGTGGGTTTAAATATATTGTTGGTGAAGATGCCAATGGAATGGAGACTATTACGATTTACAACCCTGAAGTCATTATTGATAAAAAATCAGAAGATGGAATAGCCTCTGTGCATAATCCTAATAAAATTGAAGAGGTTAAACGTTTAGAGAATCCTGATAATTTTTAATGGGTTAGTTCTTTTTAGGTAGTTTTCAATATAGCTAAAAGTTTATGGATGTAACTTTTAGCTTTTTTATTAGACTTCTTTCATAAATTATATTTTAACCCGAATGAATGCTGTTTAAGCCAAAAATTCAAATTATGGAATCATTGGCTTAAACAGGATTTGGGTTAACTACTAAGCCATAAAAAAAGAGTTTTTGTATATTACAAAAACTCTTTAAAATAGAAACGCTAATTCAAATTCGCTGTAATCTTTTTCAAAATACCTAAAATCACATCAAACTCGCTTTGAAGTGGAGTACTTTTGCGCGTGATTAAGGCGAGGGTGCGACTTGGAGCATCCTGAAGTGGTTTGATTACTAACTCATCATTGCCTTTTAACATATGCGTTTCAATTGCAATCGCAGGTAATAGGGTAAAACCTAAGTTTGAAGATACCATTTCAATCAGGGTAGGTAAGGAGCTGGCTTTCAGACGATTGTCATTTTTACGCTCGCCAATTGGGCAGGCACTTAAAGCATGATCACGTAAACAATGACCTTCTTCTAAAAGCATCAATCTGGATAAATCAAGATCATCCAGAGATTGAGCATTTAAAGAATGTTGATCATGTTTATTACAGACGAGGTATAAGTCTTCTTTGGCAACTTCTGAGACTTTTAAGCCGCGGGTATCAAATGGTAGAGCCAACAGCACCATGTCCAGATTGCCATGTTCAAGGCGCTCTACAATTTTTTCACTTTGTGCTTCGTGTAGATGCAGCTGAATCTTAGGAAGCTGCTTATGCACCTCTTCAAGAAGTGGTGTCAAAATAAAGGGCGCAATGGTCGGAATAATCCCCAAATGGAGATCTCCTGTGAGAGGTTCACTCATTTCCCGACTTAAACGCATCAAATCCTGAGCATCTGCCAGTAAAACACGAGCTCGCGCAACCACTTGTTCACCAAGCGGAGTTAAACGCACATTTTGGCGGTCACGTTCAACCAGAACGCCACCAAGCAAACGTTCAAGTTCCATAATCCCGCCCGACAAAGTCGACTGCGTGACGAAAGAACGACGTGCTGCTTCTGTAAAGTGCAACGTTTCTGACAGCGTCACTAAGTATGACAGCTGTCTCAATGATGGTAATGCAGCCATAGTGTCCTAATTTGATGTTCTAAAGTGGTTCGCAAATAAACCGCTAAGTTGTGGAATAAAATGTGCAGGGATATCATGCCCCATTCCATGAATTAATTCAAATTTGGCATTTGAAATTGCTTTGGCAACAGCTTTACCATGACTTGGCGGAAGTAACCGATCTTGTGATCCGTGAACAACAAGGGTGGGCTGTTGAATTTGCTTATCAAGTTGTAGTAATGAACCTGTACATAAAATGGCTAAAAATTGTTGTAACACGCCCGCAGGATGATAACTGCGTTGATAAAGTTTGCGTGCAGTTTGCATGGCTTCCATTTGATTGACATAACCCGGTGAGCCAATAATTTCATAAAGTTTTAGGCTATGATTAATAATACCATCTTCATCATTGGATTTAGGCTTACCAATCAGACTAAAAAGCTGTTTGGGAAATGGAGGCGGTAGCAAGACCTGATTATTACTGGTAAATAATAAACCTAATTTTTCTACTTTTTCAGGATATTTCGCCGCAACAATCTGGGCAATCATCCCGCCCATAGATGCCCCGAGTACATAAACCTTACCCAATTGCATTTCATCAATCAACATGGATACGTCTTCAGCCATATCATAAAGGGTATAAGGCGCGCCTTGATTGCCTAAGCCTAATGCAAAGCGTCCCATGAGCTTAAGCGTATTTAAACGTTTTCCTTTATGTCGAATCTTGGAGGAAAGACCAATATCACGATTATCGAAACGAACGACATGAAAGCCTTGATCGATCAATGATTTACAAAAGAAATCAGGCCAGAATAACATTTGGGCGCCCAAGCCCATCACCAATAAAATCGTTGGTTTTTTAGGATCGCCACCGACTTCGACATGAAGTTCAAGTCCATTGCTCAGTTTGACTTTTGTTTCATGCATAAATGAGGTGTAAGGTGAAACTTTGTATTCCAAGGCGCTATTCATTTTTCTTTTGATTCTCCAAAAAGGCATTTAACAAGATAAATGCCTTGGATTATTTAAACCTTAAATTTGGGCTGGAATCAAGTCTGGAACGAGTTTTGTTAAGGTTAAACGTTGTTTTGCTGCTGTTGGCCCAAGCAGTACAAAGCCACGTAATGTCCCCTCAGCATCTGAAGCTTTTGCAAGCATGCCATCTTCAAGCTCTTCAGTTTCCCAATTGACGTCAACATCTACAGGGGCGGGAAGTACAGTCAGAGGTGCCGCTGGTGTTTTAACAGCAACGGGCATGGCAGGATAATGTACAGACGTTGTTTGTCCAGTTAATGTTTTGGCGAGTGCACGAGCTTGCTGCATAATTGGCATAACATAAGGAAGCAATGTTCCATTGACTTCGGCACAGTCGCCAATTGCAAAAATATCAGTTTGATTCGTTTCGAGTAAACTGTTGGTAATGACACCGCGACTGGTTTGAATCTCGGCGGTTTTTGCCAACGAGATATTAGGCTGTAAACCAATGGCTGAAAGGACGATATCTGCAACGAGGGTCTGCCCGTTGGCAAGTGTAACCGCATAATCCTGCCCATCATTTATTTTTGTGACTTTTTCAACTGTGGTTGAAAGTACAAAACGAATGCCACTTTGTTCTAGATTTTGTTGGAATGCTTCGGCTACATGGGCTGGCAATAGACGACCTAAAGGACGAGGTGATAAATCAATGACGGTGACATCATGATCTGTATTTTGAAGATCATTTGCAAATTCGCAGCCAATGAGCCCAGCGCCCAAAATGACCACACGTTTGTCATTACATTGCGCAAGATTTTCACGAAATGCTCGATAATCAATCAGTGAATTCACCACATGAATGTCATCACTTCCATCGCCTGCAATGGCGAGACGAATCGGATTTGCACCTACAGCCAGCACTAATTTTGAATAGGGTTGGATGTTTTGTTGTCCATCTTTTTCTATGACTAGTTCATGACGATCTGCATGAATTTCTTTGACCCATGTATGCGTCTGAATTTGCATATTGAGTTGTGTTGACATTTTTTCGGCATCACCCAACTGAATTTGTTCAGGTGCTTTATTGCCAACAAGTGCATTAGATAAAGTCGGTTTAGCATAATTTACTGCATCGTCAGCACAAATCATGAGAAGTTCATGGTCTGGGTTTAATTTCCTAAACTCGCGAGCCAACGTGTAACCTGCCATGCCTGATCCAATGATGACGATAGGATGCATTGCGTACTCTCCATTCACAGTAAATGATTAACTTTTAAGTAAAAAGACCATGAATTGTACATGGTCTTGATGAAACATATTAGATTTCGATCATTTCAAAATCAGCTTTTGAAACGCCGCAATCTGGGCAAGTCCAGTCATCTGGAATGTCATCCCATTTTGTCCCCGGTGCAATGCCGTCTTGTGGCCAGCCTTCTGACTCGTCATAAATCCATCCACATACGATGCATTGATATTTTTTCATTTGATTCTCCAACCCGATAAGTTCGCTTCAGCTGCCTGTCGTAAAACGAATCCATTCTCTAAATATAGACTCTAGCGATAAATGCAATCATATTTATACAACTTATGATTTTTGCGCAGATCATCAGCTAAGTAAAGCAATTAAAGGAGTTTAATCATTCAGAATAAAAGCGGAATGGCAGCTTGGGACAAAAGCGTGGTTATTTGGGCAATGAAGCCAATCAAGTCATTTTGAATAAAAATAAATTGATTTTTTACAATTGGTTGTATCGCGGTTTTCTTGAAAAAGTGGCGTGATAATTAATGAATAATCTTGTTGTTGGTTGGTCTCACTGGTCTAGTTAAATATGAAGGTGTAAAATTAAGACATTCATTTGCCATCTTAGATTGTATTTATGACCGCTCTTGCTCAGACTTTATGGTCGCATATTCGGACTGTGCCTGATTTTCCTAAAAAAGGCATTTGTTTTTATGATTTAACTCCTTTATTTGTCAAAGAACTAGACTTACTCACTGATGCATTAATTGCGGCTATTCCCGAGTCACAATTACAACAGGTCGAAAGTTTTGTTGCAGTGGAGGCAAGAGGATTTGTATTAGCCACGTTATTGGCACAACGATTACAAAAAGGTTTATTGTTGGTGCGTAAGGCGGGCAAGCTACCACCACCAGTTGAATGTGTTGGTTATAGTCTGGAATACGGTTCAGATCAGTTAGAAATGTCAGCGCAAATTGAAGCGCAAAAAGTGATTTTGGTAGATGATGTGCTAGCGACAGGTGGAACCTTAAAAGCGGTTAATCAACTTTGTCAAAAATGTGGACATCAGGTTTTGGGTGCCGTTATTTTACTGGATTTGCCAGATCTTCATGCGGATTTAGGTTTATCAGTCTGGCATGTGCTGGATAATAAATCTGAGGGTTATTCTGAATAAATCATATCCATAAAAAGAGAATGAGACCTCATTCTCTATAGGCGCTTTAGAATAATTTTCAGATTTACTTAAAATACTGTTTTTGAATATGTTCAATCAGATGATTGATCTTTTCGGGCTGTTCAAGACGATGATGACCACCTTCAACAGCATCGATTAGCATATAGTTTTCCAATTGTGATTGAACTTCACGCATATCGATCACCTCATCACCTAATTCAAGATAAGCCAGTCGTGGAAGATCGTTATCCAGATCTTCAGGCGCAATAGGGGGATAGTCATCACGAAAATGAGGGGTTAAACTTGGGTTAGCCACAATCGCAGCCAATTGATATTGACTGGAGAGTTTAAGCGCCCAATATCCGCCTAGACTATGTCCAATCAGAATATTTGGTCGAATGCTTTGAATAATATTTTGATAAAAATGTGCAACCGTTTCATAGTTTAAATTGCGATAATCGACATCAATACAAAACTTGTTTGTACTTTGAATAGCATGAAACTTGGTGGATTCACGCGAGGAGTCCAAGCCATGCAAAAATAATATTTTAAATTGATCTTGCAACATTTTTATTTAAACCAGTAGTTTGAATAAACTGGTCATTCCATGTCCACAGCTATTCGTTTTAAAAGCACCTCAATGTTTAAATATTTTACTGTGAAGTGTGGAGAATGAATCTTAGATTTTGGTCTAAGGAGATGGGTTAAAGCATTCAAGAAAACAGGATTCACATGAATTTCAAAGATACAGCCGAAGAAATCATACGAAAATCTGATGACATCTGCTAAACTCTACGACTTCATTTTTTTACTTAATCGAGGCAGAGATGACGCAACAAAACGCTCAATCGACTTCTGAACCCATTATTTCCGAAAACGATTTAATTGCACAGCGTCATGCCAAGTTAAAACAAATTCAGGACAATGCCAAGCAAAGTGGCCAAAGTCCGTGGCCAAACAGCTTTAAACGCGAACATTACGCTGCTGATTTACAAGAACAATTTAAAGATCAAGATAAAGCACAGATTGAAGCGGCTGAACATATTTATGTGAAAGTTGCAGGGCGTGTCATGCTTAATCGTGGATCATTTATGGTGATTCAGGATATGACAGGTCGTATCCAACTGTATGTGGACCGTAAAGGTTTGCCCGCAGAAACTTTGGAAACCATTAAGAGTCTGGATCTGGGCGATATTATCGCGGCTGAAGGTTATATTGGTCGTTCAGGCAAAGGCGATTTATATGTTCACCTTGAAGGCTTTGAATTACTGACCAAATCGTTACGTCCATTACCAGACAAATTTCATGGTTTAACCGATACCGAAGCCAAATATCGCAAACGTTATTTGGATTTGATCGTCAATGAAGAAACGCGCAAGACTTTTGAAATTCGTGCCAAAGTGGTTGCAGGGATTCGTGCATTTTTGAACAATGAACGTTTTATGGAAGTTGAAACCCCAATGATGCATATCATTCCGGGTGGTGCTTCTGCGCGTCCATTTGAAACGCATCACAATGCATTGGATATGCCATTATTCTTGCGTATCGCGCCTGAGCTTTATTTAAAACGTCTGGTGGTAGGTGGTTTTGAACGTGTGTTTGAAATTAACCGTAACTTCCGTAATGAAGGGGTATCGACACGTCATAACCCTGAATTTACCATGATCGAATTTTATCAGGCTTATGCAGATTATAAAGACCTGATGCAATTGACTGAAAACATGCTAGAAAAATTGGCTCTGGATATTCTGGGTAGTACAGATGTGCCGTATCAAGGCGAAGTATTCAGCTTTAAAGGGCCGTTTAAAAAGATTTCCATGTTCGATGCGATTTTAGAAAATAATCCAGAATTTACGCCTGAAAATGTGAATGACCGTGAATTTTTGGCTAAATTTACTCAAGACGTATTAAAAGAACAGGTAAAACCTGGCTTTGGTTTAGGTAAATTACAAACGATTGTGTTTGAAGAAACCGTTGAAACCAAATTGCGTCAGCCTACATTTATTACTGAATATCCAGCGGAAACGTCACCACTAGCGCGTCGTAACGATGACAACCCACATATTACCGATCGTTTTGAATTCTTTATTGGTGGTCGTGAATTGGCGAATGGTTTCTCGGAGTTGAATGATCCGATCGATCAAGCGGAACGTTTTCAGGCGCAGGTTGCAGAAAAAGATGCAGGTGATGATGAAGCGATGCACTATGATGCTGACTTTGTGGAAGCACTTGAGTATGGTTTACCACCAACCGCAGGTGAAGGCATCGGAATTGACCGTTTGGTGATGTTGTTTGCTGATGCACCAAGTATCCGTGATGTCATTTTATTCCCACATATGCGTCGGAAAGAAGGTTAATATTTTAAAAGCAAAAACAAGCGCCTAAATAGCGCTTGTTTTTTATTGATGCAGATAAATTATTTTTTAATGGCTTGTGTATAACGTTCGTTGACTTTATTCCAGTTCACCACACTCCAAAATGCCTTGATATAGTCCGCACGACGATTTTGGTATTTTAAATAATATGCATGTTCCCAAACATCCAATCCGAGTAAAGGCGTACCTTTTGTTTCAGCAATATCCATGAGTGGATTATCCTGATTCGGTGTTGAGGTGATGGCAAGCTTTCCATCTGGCGTGACGATCAGCCAAGCCCATCCTGAACCAAAACGACCTGAAGCCGCTTCGTTAAATTTTTGTTTAAAGGCATCTAATGAACCAAAGTCCTGATTGATTTTTTTCAGCAGTGTTGCGCTTGGTTGCCCTGTTTTCGCTGTGGGTGCTAGGCTATCCCAAAAGAAGGTATGGTTAAAATGACCACCACCATTATTACGAACAGCTGTATTGTATTTTGAAATCTGTTTTTGTAACTGAATGAGTTCGATTTTGTCGAGCTCTGGATAAGTCTTAATCTGTGCATTCAAGTTATCGACATAAGCTTTATGATGTTTGCCATAATGAATTTCCATGGTTTGTTGATCAATGGCGGGCTCTAAAGCATTGCTGGCATAAGGTAAAGGTGCTTGTTTAAAGTCAGCAAGTGCAGACATACTGATGACTGATGTAGTTAAAAGAAAAAGCGTAGTCTTAAATGCTCGTGTCATTGGATCGTCCTTATATGTCGAAAACCTTTTCAGATCACATAGTAACGGGTTTATTATAGAGAATGATTCTTGGTTACATATATATAATAAATTTTGTATCAAATTGATCGAAAATTAAATATTTTTTAAGCTTTATATTGATCATTTTTAGACCTATTTCAGACATTCTTTTATTTCTTTTTGCGGAAGAAAAACAAAAGGCGGCTTCAAACCATGACGACAGAAGCCTTTTGTCTAAACATACGCAGCAATACTATTTTTTATTTATCTCAAATAAACTGCTCAATAGAATTTAAGTCATGCATCACCCGATATTGTATTTTGTATGCTAAATGTTCTTAAATTTTAAATGTCACCCAGTATTTCAATGTATTTGAGTATTTGATGAACAGATGGTCGCTAAAGGTGTTGACGCTTATCCTGCTTCTATAGATAATGCGCACACAGTTTATGGCTATGTAGCTCAGTTGGTTAGAGCACCGCACTCATAATGCGGGGGTCACAGGTTCAAGTCCCGTCATAGCCACCATTTTTAAAGATCATGTACCTTACGTGATCTTTTTTTTTATTTACATTTTTCGTTCATCTACTTTTGTTAACATCAAGTTCAATGTTTTAGTTTTCTAATTAAAAACGAACTTATGCATTTTCATCACCTCACTTTCAGGAAGTTATGACATGAATAAGTCAGTATTACTACTTACAACAAGTATTATTTTTAGCTCGAGCGGCCTATGGGCATCCGATTTAAGTTGGGGTGATCCTCAAGAAAATCTGGGGGAAATCAAACTTTCAGGTGCAATACGAACTCATTTTTATAGTAAGGATTATCAGGAAAAAGCCAATGAGGGTCAAAATAATCTCTGGCGTTTAGCAGATATTCGTCTGGTGCTGGATTATGAAAATCCAGATTGGCTGGCTTCGATAGATGGACGCTGCTATCGATATGATCAACTTTGTGATGCCGTTTTTTTACGTCACGCATGGATAGGCTACAAGTTGAATGATGAACAACGGATAAGTTTAGGTTTGCAGCCTATTAATTTTGGATTAGGTGAATTTTGGGGCAGTAGTTATTATGAAACGCTCATGAATACCGTAGGGTTCGAGGATGTTTCCAATCTTGGAATCCAATACCAACTTCATCATGATGACTATCACGCCAGCTTTGCATTCTATCCAAGTGATGGTGGAAATTATAAAGGCACATCAAAAGATGCCAGTCGTTATACTCCAAACTTTGTGGAATCAGATGATTTAACGACGGGAACACATTTAAAAGAAAAAAATATGTGGATCGCAAGATTAACCAAAAAAATTGAGTTAGATGAACGTCGTCAGCTAAGTACAGAGCTAGGGACATCTTTTTGGTATTCAGAGATTGAAAATAAACGTACTCATCGCGATGGACATCGTAACACATGGAATGTTTTTGCTACGACTCAATTAGGTCAGTGGCAATGGCTTAGTTTATATGGTCAGCAGAAGATCAATAATCAGGACGATATGTTCCCAGACAGCTCAACCATGGGTGCTTTTGATAGCAATTACCAACTAGCAAACCAAGGACACTATTTGCTCAATGAAGTGAATTATACCTTTGAGCAACCCTATTTTCACTTAGAAAATATTAAGCCGTATTTATCGCATAGTCGTTTCTTTAAAGATGAATCAGGTTATAAAGATTCAGAACGTTTAATTGGTGGGATTGCATTTAATTATAAAGCCATTGGCGTTCAGGCTGAATATCTTATGAGTCGCAATGACCCGATGAACGGCGGAGACGCTGACAGTTTGGCGCAGGGAAATCAAACTCAGAATGGCTGGGATAAAATGTTTTATCTCGCGGTGGGTTATTATTTTTGATTATTAGGTTTTAAGCTCAATACATAATAGAAAATGTATTGAGCTTAAAGATTAGTTCGATTTTAAATGTTTAGAAATCATATTAAGCGTATCTGAACGAAGGTAAAATGGTTTCAATAGATTAAAGATTAAAGGCTCTAATAAATCCTGTTCATCCAATGCCTGAATCGCCTTAGGATAAAAACGTAAAGCTTCTGTTTGTATATCTTGTTCAGTTAAGCCAACTCCAAACAGTAAATCTTGCAGGGTTTCATCTTCATAAAAACGATAGAACACCTCAACTCCATGTAAAATCAGATTTTGCATTAAAGGCGATTGGCGCAACTCTTTCCAATACTCATAAATTAGAACAAAGAATTCTTCAATATCAATGGGTTTAAGCTGAGAGGCGTATTGATAGATAGTTTTCTCTTTGACATCATCCCAAATATCACGAATGAGAATTTCCAAATCCTCATTACTTAAAATGCTTAACCCAGCAAGTTGTTGCTGAATAAACTCAGCTAGATAATCTTCTAGCTTTTGTTCAAGGCGTTGCTGCTGAATGCTCGAAAACTGAAGTAATTTACGTTTCCATTCAGACTCAGCGCGTTCTGGCAAGTGACTTTTGGAGTTTGAGGTTGTAAATAATACAGGAAGCTTATTTTGTAAAACCGTTGTAGCAATAAACTGACACAACTGCCGAATCGCAGGACTACTTTTCAAAAATTGGTTCAAGTAAACCCGCACATTATCGAGTTCTAGAAATTTGGATAACCAGATTTCAAATTGATAATCAGAAACCAAGTCATTGACGGTGGCCGTAGACTGAAGCATATATAAATAAATTTTTTGCGCAATTTCACCAATAAATTCAAGCAAACCAGCGCCAAGCTGCATTTCTAAGGCATAGCGTTTGACTACATCTTGTAGTTGCTCAAGGCTCACCACTTGACCAAGTGTCAAATGTTGTGAGGTATTAAATATGAGATGGGTAATATGCTGTAGATATTCTGGTGAATGTTCACCAGTAAGCTGCTGTTTAAAATAACGCACTTGCTCAAGCAGAAGTGCTTGAGCAAGTTGTTCGCTAGGCGATAATGTCTGATCCGTGACAGTTTGATCCTTAGATGTCATCTGGTCTCCAACCATTTACGATAGGGTAGCGGCGTTCGCGACTAAAAGCACGTGAGCTGATACGCGGTCCAATCGCGCCCTGACGACGTTTATATTCGTTTCGATCTACAAGACGAATGACTTTTTCAACAACTGCTTTATCAAAACCTTTGGCAATAATATCGGCCTGACTTTGATCTTCTTCAATATAGGCATACAGGATTGCATCCAGAATATCATAAGCAGGTAATGAGTCCTGATCTTTTTGGTCTGGACGTAATTCTGCTGATGGCGGTCGAGTAATCACACGTTCAGGAATGACAGGCGTATCACTTAAACTATTACGATACTTCGCCAACTCAAATACGATGGTTTTATAGACATCTTTGAGGACTGCAAAACCACCGACCATATCACCATACAAGGTACAATAACCGACTGCCAGTTCAGATTTATTGCCTGTAGAGAGCACCAGATTACCAAATTTATTGGATAATCCCATCAATAGCGTACCACGTGCACGAGCTTGCAGATTTTCTTCAGTAGCATCGGCAGGACTGTTGCCAAAAAATGGATACAGGGTTTGCATAAAGCTATTCACAATATTGTGAATTTCAGCAATCCCAAAGGTTACGCCCATGCGTCGTGCTTGTTCAGAAGCATCTTCAACACTGATTTGCGCCGTATAAGTATAAGGCATCATGACAGCTTGTACTTTATCTGGACCAAGAGCATCCACTGCAATTGCAAGTGTTAGTGCCGAATCGATACCGCCAGATAAACCTAAGATTACACCTGGAAAACCAGAACGCTGAACATAGTCACGGGTTGCCATGACCAAACCTTGATAGATTTCAGCAATCGCATCCAGATTTGGCGATGGATCAGCCACATTAAACTTTTTATCTTCAGGATTAAAGTCTGTGAAATAAAGAGCTTCTTTAAAGCTAGGTGCTTTAAGTGCCAGACTGCTGTCATGATTGATAATAAAACTACTACCATCAAAAATCAGATCATCTTGTCCACCGACTTGATTGACATAAATCAAATTCACATTAAATTGTTTAGACAATTCCGTCAGGGTTTGTACACGATGTTGTGGCTTACCGACTTCATAAGGGGATGCATTTAAAATAACAATACTATCCACATTGAGCTGTGTGACTTGCTTAACCGTATTGATTGACCAGATGTCTTCACAAATCAAGACACCAAATTTATGACCTAAATATTCAAAAACAAGATGCTGATGACCTTCATTAAAATAACGTTTTTCATCAAACACACCGTAGTTAGGTAGATTGTGTTTGTTATAGATGCCGAGGACTTGACCGTCTTTCATCACCGCCGCTGAGTTATAACGTTGGTCTTCTTCGGTCAAATGTACAAAACCAAATACCATGACGATATCTTTGACTTCAGCAAGCTGTTTAAAAGCTTTATCGATACGTTTGGCAAGTGCTGGACGTAACAATAAGTCTTCAGAAGGGTAACCAATCACTGAAAGTTCTGGGAAAATAATTAAATCAGCATTTTGTTTTTTTGCTTCAAGCGCCTGCTCAATCATTTTTTGAGCATTTGCATCTATATTGCCAATATGCGGTGAAAATTGGGCAAGGGCAATTTTAAAACTTTTCATCCAAACCTAATCCTAGATTAAATATATAGATATACACAACATGTTGATTTATCATTTTTTTTGTTCAACTTTGCGTATGAGGTAACAAAGTAAATTAACGTATAACGTAAAAGCGCAAGGTGGATAATATATACCAATCCAATGTTTTTCGGCGTAAAAAATGACAAGTTTTTGCATATTATTATGGAATACTTACAAATTGACATTTTTTAAGCAACTCATCATAGCATTATATTAAGCAAATCATGATGTGTTTAGAAATAAGATGATATACGGTTTAAACAAGCACTTGATAGTTCAAAAACGCTTACTGACCCATGCTGAAAAGCAACTGGCAATGAGTGTGTTTGGCACATCTATTGAACTTGAGCATATTCAAATTGTGGCGCATCGCTTGGTTTTAAAACACTATGCGATTAGCCCTAATGGCAATATTTATTTTCATCCAGCAAATTGGTGTGAGGATTTTACTCAAGATACGATTTTAAAGCAGTCGTGGTTTATTCATGAACTGGTACATGTTTGGCAGTATCAGCAAGGTGTTAAGCTGATTCGTACCGCTCTATTTGATCGTAAATATAATTATGTGTTACAGCAGGGCAAGCAGTTTTTTCAATATGGTATTGAACAGCAAGCACAGATGGTACAAGACTATTTTATTCGCTTGCATACAGGACAACCCTGTCAAGATCTTGCTACATGTATTCCATTTATTCCAAAATAAAACGTAGAAGTATCGTTGACTTGGTTATGGATAGGAAGTTGAATTGTGTGTTGATCAAAACTGAAGATTAATCATTAGAAAAATAAACGATCTAAAAGCGTCAGAGGTCAAATCGCAGCAATGATTTAACCTCTGTCACTTGGTTTAAACTGGGAAATTTAAACCTAAATAAATGCTGTTATTGAGAGAGTCTTCGATTATTGAGCTGGCTGTGTAGGTTGAGCTTGTCCTTGAGCTTCAGCAGCATTTTCAGAACCAGGTTGAGCTGAGGTAGGTTGACCAGCAGCTGACTCAGGCGTAGCTGTGTTTGGAGATTCTTGAGTGGATACTACCACTTTTTCTTGCTCTTGAGCATGATCTGCTTTTGCAGCAAAAGTAGTAGCAGCAGCTAAAGTAAGTGATGAAGCTAGTAGAATTTTAACGAGTTTCATTGGAGGCATCCTTTATTTAAATTAAAAAAAGCGATCAGTGAATGACTTTGAGTTGAGTAATCAAACGACTTCGCTTGAACATCATGCTAGAAGTTCTGTTGACAGGCAGCAATCAATGCAACAATGCTTAACGAGTAGATTTACACAAAAATTACAAATGGTGGGTGACTGTATTTTTATTGTAAAAATCATGCAATTTAATCCTGTAAAAAGTGTATGGATTTATTTCATGATGATTAAAAATGAACCAATGTCATTACTCATATTTACACAAACACAGACAAACAGAGAATAGCTAAATTGGATATTTCACTAAATAAATGGATTTTAATTATTTTATTGAATATGTGGTGTGATTTTTATCACAAAATGACTTTAAGTGAATGTATCAAGAAAGAGCTAGGTATTTTTAAAAGATCCATAATAAGATAGATCAAGTCGCTACAAAGACGTCTGAAAAAGCCAAAATGCTCCCATGATTGATAAGCTGAGTTTAACGTGAAAATTATTAATTCAAGCCCTGTTCCCACTCATATTCTTTCAGGATTTTTAGGTGCAGGTAAAACGACGTTGCTGCAACATTTATTACAACAAAAGCCTGAGCATGAAGTCTGGGCAGTCCTCATGAATGAGTTTGGTCAAATTGGCGTTGATCAACAGCTTTTGCCGCAGCAGCAAGGGTTTGAAATCAAAGAACTGCTTGGTGGTTGTATGTGTTGTAGTAGCCAATTGCCTTTACATATCGCGTTGGCGCGGTTGCTCTCCGAGTCAAAACCAGATCGTTTATTTATAGAACCCACCGGATTAGGGCATCCTGCACAATTGATGGAACAACTGACTGAGCCGCATTGGCAAAGTAGTCTGGATATGCGGGCATTGGTCACAGTGGTGGATGGCAGTCGATTACATGAAAGTAATTGGGTCAAACAAAATCTCTATGAAGATCAGATCAAGGCCGCTGAAATAGTCGTCATTTCGCATACAGATGTGATGACCTTTGACGATGATCAGGCATTGTTGCAACTTCAACAAGAATATGAGGTTTACCAACAACAATGGTTAAGTGCCGCGCATGGGGAGCTTCAGCTAAAACAGATTGATCTGGCACATGTTATCCGTGAACGTAAAATTCAGCCCTTACTGATCCAGCAAAGACAACAGTCGACTGCGGAACAAGCAATTGAAATCAAAGAATTACCTTACCATTATGTAGAACACGCGCAGGGTTATATGGTTGCTGGCTGGAAATTTCCGCGTCGTTGGATCTTTAATTTTGACCGATTATTGGATGTGTTATGCGAACAGCAGAATTGGTTGCGTATAAAAGCCATTTTTCATACCCATCAGGGCTGGATGTATTTTAATTGCAACCCGAAACAGTTTAATTATAAAACGGGTGAAGAAAATATTGATAACCGCATTGAAATGATTAGTCAGCATGAGCACAACTGGCTCAAACTGGAAACTGATTTATTGGCTGCGAGAATAGAAACCTGATCAGGTTTCTATTCTATGTTTAAGATTATTTGAGGTTTATAAGTCAATTTATTTTTGATCTAACACTGCTTTCGCCTGTGCATGGTCAATATCTTTTTCCCAGTGTGCGATGACAACAGTCGCAACACAGTTGCCGATGAGGTTGGTACAGGCCCGGACAATTCCAATAAACCAATCCACCGAAAGAAGAAGTACCAGACCAATGGCAGGTAAACTTGGAATTACCGATAAAGTCGCGGCTAAAATCACCAAGGCTGAACCTGGAATACCGTGCGCGCCTTTAGATGTCACCAGTGAAACCAATAAAATAGCCAGTAGGTCATGCATGGAAAGATCAATATTGCAGGCTTGTGCAATGAAAATAACGCCCAAAGTTAAGTAGATGGAGAATCCATCCAGATTAAAAGAATAACCCGTTGGAATGACCAAGCCGACCGTTGAATCTTTAATACCAAGCGCTCTGAGCTTTTTCATGATTTGTGGCAAAACAGAATCTGAAGACGCTGTACCTAAAACAATGGAAAGTTCATCTTTAAAGTAGTTTAAAAACTTGAAAATATTTAAACCTGCAAGTTTAAGGATAGAACCCAAAATCACTACCACAAAGACAATACAGGTCAAATAAAACAAAATCACCAGATAGCCCAGTTGCATGAGCGAGTCTAGTCCAAATTTTGCTGTGGTATAGGCCACCGAACCTAAAACGCCTAAAGGTGCGAGACGAATAATCAGTCCCATCATCTTGAATAAAACTTCAGAAAAAGCTTCGATGGATTGACAGACCAGTGATGAAAATTGTTTAGGAATCAGCAGCAGACTGACACCAAATAAAATGGCAATCAGTAAGACTTGAAGAATGTCGCCATCAGTAAAGGCACCGAATAAGGTTTTCGGAATAATATGCAAAATAAAATCTGAACCTGAACTAATCGCGTGTGCACGTTCGGTATAGGTACTTAAATCCTTACTGTCGAGCTTAGTAATATCAATATTCATTCCGACGCCAGGTTTGAAGATATAAGCAACGGCAATGCCCAGCATGAGGGCGATAGTCGTGACTACTTCAAAATAGAGAATGGTTTTTGCACCAACTTTTCCCATTTTTTTAATATCACTTGCACCATAAATACCCAATACCACAACACAAAACACGATAGGGGCAATCAGCATTTTGATCAAATAAATGAAACCATCACCTAATGGCTTTAAATTTAAAGAAAAATCATGAAAACTTAGACCAATTACGATCCCCAAAATCAATGCAATAATGACTTGAAGAAAAAGACTGGATTTAATTTTTTGCCACATTGTACAGGTTCATCATCGAAAATTTCCCCAAACATTGCAAAAAGCTCGCCAATTTGAGATTGGGCCATCAAAAAAAGAAAATAACTAAAGATCAGACAATGCTGCAATGTCAGGAAATTTGAAAAAATAGATGAAAACGATAACTTCAATCTGATTGCTAAAATCGGGTATGCTAGCGCCCATCAAAAATGGACAGTTTCATTATGGCGCTAAAAGCAACAATCTATAAAGCAGACTTAAATATTGCAGATATGGATCAGCATCAATATGGTGATTATCAACTCACATTAGCGCTGCATCCTTCTGAAACTTTAGAGCGTTTGATGGTTCGTATCGTGGCGTTTGCACGTTATGCAGATGAACAACTCGAATTTACCAAGGATTTATTTGAAACCGATGAACCTGCTTTATGGAAAAAAGATTTAACAGGTTTACTTGAGCAGTGGATTGAAGTGGGTTTGCCGTCTGAAGATAAAGTCAAAAAAGCGGCTGCGCGTTGTAAACAGGTGGCTGTGATTGCTTATGGCTCACAAGTCGATGAATGGTGGAAAAGAAATCCTAAAATTAAAACCCTTGAAAATGTGGAAGTCTGGCAAATTTCAGCAGAGAGTTCAGCACAACTTGAGCAACTTAGTCAGCGTACCATGCAATTACAACTGAACGTGATGGATGGTGAGTGGACACTCATCGGTGATCAGGCGCAAGTTGTGATTCAATGGACACAGTTACAAGGGTTATAATCTTGGCAAGATAAGCCACATTATTTGATCTGGAGAAATGTATCATGACCGCAGAACTAGAAATTATCGATTTGAAAGTAGGAGAGGGTAAAGAAGCCGTTAAAGGAGCTTTAATTACCACACATTATACAGGCTGGCTTGAGGATGGAACCCAGTTTGATTCTTCACTGGATCGTGGTCAATACTTTGAATGTGTCATTGGCACTGGTCGTGTGATTAAAGGTTGGGATCAGGGCATTATGGGAATGAAAGTTGGCGGCAAACGTAAGTTGATCGTTCCTTCGCACCTTGCTTATGGTGAGCGCAAGATGGGTAAAATTATTCCTGCAAACTCAAATCTTATCTTTGAAATTGAATTGTTCGATGTCAAAACGCGTGATGATTAAACTTTAAATCATCTCACACATCGAATCTTTTATTTCGATATTGTAGGTTCGATGTGTGAGCAATTTATGGTGCATTTTAAACTGTGATGTTTAAATGAATAAAAAAACAAGAGACCTCTTTCATAAGTCTCTTTTATTTCTTCCTATGTAAGAAATAAAAGAGTTTAAACAATGATGAAAGAAGTCTTATATATCTTAAATTTTTAACATCATAAAAAAGAATAGTCCGAGCTAAACCTAAGCTGAGTTAGAAGAGATCTACTTGTTTAAATAAATTTACAACAATTTTATGTGATTTATTTGACTTTTATTTGTGTAAAATTAGATCAATAGGCAAAATACAACTGAATGCTATAAATGCTAAGCGAAGCTAAATATTTTCTAACAAACTTTGAAAATTTGGCTTCATATAAATTCTAAGATAAAAGCAACAATAAGAGAGACCACGACGATGAATGATTATTCTGATTTAACCGCGACAGAGCTTTTAAAAGAGCTACACCACTTCTTTATGATTGATACTACTGAGGATGAGTATCCTGGATTGTGGGTGCAAGAAAAAGTTAATTTTGATAAGCATTATTGGCTAGATGAAGACGGCTTTGTTGCATAAATAAATTTCATCCCCATACATGTTAGATGAATACAGAATCAAAAAGCCGATACAAAACAACGAACTGGTCTGAGTACAATCAGGCTTTACGTCAACGGGGTGCTTTCACCATTTGGTTTGATCCCCAAATGCAATGGTCTGCAACACCTACTGGAAAAAAAGGACGTCAACCTACCTACACTGATATAGCAATTCAATTTGCCCTGACGATACGAAACCTGTTCCAACTGGCTTTACGCCAAACACAAGGTTTCATTCAAAGCCTTTTTCAAATGGCTCACCTCGACTGGAATGTTCCAGACTTCTCAACATTGAGTCGGCGAGCAGATAAGCTGCAGCCACTTCTACATAAATCAGCAAAAAATCCACAGGAAGACTTGCATATTTTAGTTGATAGCACAGGGATCAAAGTTACAGGTGATGGGGAATGGGTGCGTAAAAAACATGGCGTAAACCAACATCGTCAATGGCTGAAATTACATCTTGCGACAGATGCAAACAGTGGAGAAATACAAGCGGTTGAAGTCACGACCTGCCAATATGGTGATGCTGAAATGCTCCAACCTCTTTTAGATCAAATTGATGAACCCATTGCATCTGTCACGGCTGATGGTGCTTATGACACA
>NZ_JEZN01000014.1:0-80388 GCF_000581715.1 Acinetobacter sp. 479375
CAAGATAAATTCAATACGAAAACTTGATTTAGTTAAAATAGTTGCTAAGATACACAACTTAAAACAGACTCAATTTCCAATCCGTTAATAACTCTTTGGTTCGTAAGTAAGGCATACATTATTAAGTAATGTGAATAAGACCCCAAAGCACCACAACAGTTTGCTGGCGACAATAGCAAGAGTGAACCACCTGATCCCTTCCCGAACTCAGAAGTGAAACCTCTTCGCGCTGATGGTAGTGTGGCGTTAGCCATGTGAGAGTAAGTCATCGCCAGCTTTTAAATACTAAATACCCCCTCCGCTTATGCAGAGGGGGTGTTTTTTTTATAAATAAAATAGATGCAATAAATAAAATATTCTGGAAAGCCATTTCCCACTAATTTGGCCTCATCGATAATTATCATTTTACTCAGTTCTGTCTGTCATTTAGGGCATAGTGAATCATCAGTGAATAGATTAAGTTATATTTTATTGGTCTGGTTGATTCAAAAAATGTCTAAACAAAATTTAAAGATTGTTTTATTTCATGGATTTATGGCGCTTGAACACATGCAACGTCATTGGTTGCATTATTTAGCTGAATTGGGTTATCCAAATGTAGAATTATATGGACATTTACCGTCAGCTAGAAAAATTGCCAAACAAATTATTGACTTAAATCAGAGTAAAAAACAAAAAATAGTTTTAATTGGATATAGTCAAGGCGGTTTTCAGGCGGTCAAAGTGGCTCAGGCACTTAAACGTCTACAATATCCCGTGGATTTACTGGTTACCATTGCAGCAGGGGGTAAAGGACGATTATTACCCAAACAATGGGGATATAATCCACGCCAAATTCCCGAGAATGTATTGAAAAGTCTAAATTTCTTTTCACTAAGTGATCATTTGGGGGCTGATCGTTGCTATCGAGATAATTTAATTCAATCTTCAAGTGATCATCAGAGTATTGAAAATATTATTTTTGATCGAAGTGCTCAGGTTGGACATATCGAATTAAGTCGTTGTTATCCAAAACAGCGTATTCATCATTTGGTTAAACAACATCTGATTTCCCGTATAGAAAAGGAGTTGTTTAGTCTTGAATCATCTAGCAACTTTAACTCTGTAAATAGAATCGCTGCTGATCGCGAGCTTATATAAATTAGGTTTTAGTTTAAAAAATAAACAAATTAATTGTTATCTCCTTGTTTATTCAATTTTTATAATTCTCTAAACTGAATGAAATTCATGTTAAAATGATCGGCTTTCATCTTTGATGTCACCCCTCCTTTTCAGCAAGCCGAGAATCGCAAGCTATGTCTACTGCCTACACTATGCAGACCGCGCCAAAAGCGCTGTTTGATTACGACAAATATTGGGCGTCGTGTTTTGAACCTGCGCCATTTTTGCCGATGTCACGTGAAGAAATGGATCAGTTGGGTTGGGATGCTTGCGATTTTATTTTAGTGTGTGGTGATGCTTATATTGATCATCCATCTTTTGTTTCTGGCATCATCGGTCGTGTATTGGAAGCGCAAGGTTATCGTGTTGGGATTATTGCACAGCCTGACTGGACCAATGTCGAGAGCTTTCGGGTGTTAGGAAAACCTACTATTGCTTGGGGTGTGACTGCAGGCAATATGGATTCGATGATTAATCGTTATACCGCAGATCGTAAAATTCGTTCGGATGATGCTTATTCTCCAAACAATGAAGCGAATAAACGTCCAGATCGTGCGGCAACTGTTTATTGCCAGCGTTGCCGTGAAGCTTTTCCTGATGTACCCGTTTTACTGGGGGGGATCGAAGGCAGTTTGCGTCGTATTGCGCATTATGATTATTGGTCAGACAAAGTCCGTCGTTCAATTCTGATGGATTCGAAGGCTGATTTATTGATGTATGGCAATGGTGAACGTGCCATTATCGAGGTGATGCATCGTTTGGCCAAAGGTGAAAAAGTTCACGAGATTACTGATGTCCGTGGTACGGCTTTTATTATCAATAAACACAATAAAGTATCCAAAGCGCAATTTGTCGAAATTGCCAGTAATGATGTAGATAGCATTGGTCGGGTTGATCCTATTATTAATCCTTATGTGATGACTGAGGATATTGATGGATGTGAAGTTGAAAAAGAAAAAGGCAACTCTTTAGCGCAATATCAAAATTTCCAAAAGGAATTCGTGGCTAATCCAGTGGTAAGAGAAGGCGATCAACTGGATGAAAATACACAGATCGTGCAATTAAAACCTGCACCATCCAAAGCCATTAAGCATAAATTACCACCGCGTGAATTAGCGGTCATTCGTTTGCCGTCATTTGAAGAAGTCGCAAATGATCAAGTCCTTTATGCACATGCCAATCGGATTCTTCATCTTGAAACCAATCCAGGAAATGCGCGGGCTCTGGTACAGCGTCATGGTGAACGTGATGTCTGGATTAATCCACCTCCAATTCCTCTAACCACAGAGGAAATGGATTATGTGTTTGATCTACCGTATGCGCGATTGCCACATCCAGCTTATGGGGATGCGCGTTTCCCTGCTTTTGATATGATCAAGTTTTCAGTCAATATTATGCGCGGCTGTTTTGGCGGTTGTACCTTCTGTTCGATCACAGAACATGAAGGGCGGATTATTCAAAATCGTTCAGAAGACTCGATTTTGCGTGAAATTGAAAAAATTCGAGATACTGCGCCGCAATTTACAGGCATTATTTCTGATTTAGGTGGTCCAACCGCCAACATGTATCGCTTGGCCTGTAAAGATCCAGAAATTGAGAAGAATTGCCGTAAACCTTCTTGTGTGTATCCGGGTGTCTGTCAAAATCTACATACTGACCACACACCTTTGGTACAGCTTTATCGTAAAGCGCGCGCCATCAAAGGGGTCAAAAAGATCCTGATTGGCTCTGGTTTGCGTTATGACTTGGCTGTACTGAATCCAGAATATGTCAAAGAATTGGTGCAACATCATGTCGGTGGTTATTTAAAAATTGCGCCTGAACATACTGAGCAAGGTCCGCTTTCAAAAATGATGAAACCGGGGATTGGAACCTATGATCGCTTTAAACAAATGTTTGAACGCTTTAGTAAGGAAGTCGGTAAAGAGCAATATTTGATCCCTTATTTTATCGCAGCGCATCCGGGTACGACCGATTATGACATGATGAATCTGGCCGTTTGGCTCAAGAAAAATGGTTTCCGTGCCGATCAGGTACAAACCTTTTATCCGTCACCGATGGCCACCGCGACAACCATGTACTATTCAGGAAAAAACCCGCTGTCCAAAGTGGCGCGTTATACTGAAAATGTAGATATTGTCAAAGGTGAGAAACGTCGTCGTTTGCATAAAGCTTTTTTACGTTATCATGATCCAAACAACTGGCCTTTATTACGCGAAGCCTTAAAGGAAATGGGACGTGCCGATTTGATTGGTAACTCCAAACAGCATTTGATTCCGACCTACCAACCGCAAGGCACGGCAGAAGGTGAATATAAATCTGCACGTAAGAAGAATTCAAGTAATGCGGGCGATTCGGTTAAACGTAACGCTCAATCACAGCCACAATCACATCAGTCAGCGAAACGTCCACAAAAAGGTCAAATTTTGACGCAGCACACAGGGTTACCTCCGCGTGAAACAGGTCAAAAAAAACCTTTTGATGCATCCAAATCTAGATCAAAATCAAAAAATAAGACGCGCGCTTAAATTTATCCATTTTGAAAAAAAGCACTTCATGATCTGATGTGCTTTTTTTTTATTCATAGAGTTTTTAATGTTATATGAGATAGACTTTTATGATCCATATTATTTTATAAGGTAGTGTTTAATTCGGTTTAGATGATACTCCAAGTTGACATATACAAAACTTTACTCATCAGATTGATGTCTGGTTATTTAAGAAAATATAAAATGAATACATTAGGATATCTAAGATATCATATCCTTTGATATAGAGAATATCCGATATACAACACTTGCATCTCAAGTTTAATTTATTATGATGATAGGAACCATGGAATGGTGTTCTAGGCTTTGGTCTAACTTGATTAAAAGAATATAAACTTTTAATTTAGAGTAAATGGAAACCTGTAAGATGAAAAACAAACAGGTGAAGTAGAACAAATCGGTCTTGAAACCGAACTATAAAAAATATTAAAGGATTGATTCTCATGTATTACTTTTTAGCAATTGGCATATTATTGCTGATTTCAGTGATGGCCTATAAAGGGCTTAAGCGTGAACAAATTTATGACAGCGCCTTAAAACGTCGCGCTGTGATGAGCAGTCATGAACAACTATTTTTTTCACGTTTAAAACAAATATTTCCAGAGTTCACGGTATTGGCGCGAGTTTCATTTGATGCCTTACTCACGACAAAGTTTTTAAGAACGCGGAGTAAGTATCAATCTATGGTAGCTGACTTTGTGTTATTGGATAAAAATTATCAGGTCTTTGCGATAGTGGCTTTTGCTGATTTAAGCCATGCCAGACGCATTCATGCTGATTATTATCAGGACCGATTATTGGAATTAGCAGGCTATCGGGTCATTCGTTATGACACTGTTCCTGAGTTAAATGAGCTGCGTGAGCAATTTGAATGTGAACTGCTCACACGCTATTCACAACCTCATTCGCTGACTACATTGCCTGTTCAACAGCGCAATTTTAAGCTTGATACCGTCAGCAATCTTAAGGTTTAACGGCAACCACGGTCATTTCAACTAGGACATCTGGGCGATACATTTTTGCTTCCACACAGGTACGTGGAAGCGCTTGGATATCTGCGCACCATGCATCCCAGATCTCGTTCATGCCTGCGTAGTCATTTTCGATGTCTTTCAGAAAGATCATCACAGATAGGATATGACTTTTATCTGTGCCTGCATCTGCCAGAAATTGATCGATCAAGTCGAGTGTTTGTTGGGTTTGACCTCGAACATCCAAACTCAAATCTTCCGCAAGTTGACCCGCTAGATGCACAAGATTGCCTGAAATTGCAATTTCAGAAAAACGTTTGCTCACATGTAAACGTTGAACGCTCATTTATTTTGCCTGTATATATTCAGAAGATACGTCTGATTGTACGTGGGCTTTCATTCGGGCTGCAACCAAAGTCGTGAGTAAACAACCTACCGTTAAATAAACAGCAACATAGTGCCATTGTCCATTTGCCAGTGTCACCAGTGCTGCGGCAATAAAAGGCGTGAAACCTCCACCGACAATACTGGCCACCTGATAACCGACACCCGCACCGCTATAGCGATAAGCTGTACCAAATAATTCTGTAAAAATAGGCTGATGTACACTGACCACCATATCGTGAGAAAGGTTGGCCAACAAAATTGCAAAGAGTACAATCCAGAGTGTTGAGCCACTTTCCAAGGCAAAGAAAAATGGAAATGCACACGCTGCTCCGATTAACCCACCCATCACGCACATACGACGACGACCAAATCGATCAGAAATATGGGCAAAGAAGGGAATGGTAAAACAGCTAATCGCGCCGACCATCAAACCAATATTTAAAAATAAACTGGAGGACATGCCCAAATTTTTCGTGGAATAGTTTAAGGCAAAGGTGGTGACCAGATACATGGTCAGTAGTTCAGCCAAACGCAAAGCGATAATGTAAAAAAAACCTTTGGGGTTTTGACGAACTGCTTCAAACAATGGAATTTTTGCAGGCTGTTGTTTCGCTTTGACGACATTTTCTACAAATTCTTGTGATTCTTCCTGACCGCCCCGCACCCATAAGGCAAATAAAACCAAAATGATGCTCGCTAGAAAAGGAATACGCCATGCCCAGTCTGCAAAAGCATCCTGACCAAATAGATAGATGACCAATGAGACACTGCCTGTAGCTAGCATCAGCCCAACCCCATAACCGATCTGTATACCGCTGCTATATAAAGCTTTACGGCCTTTGGGTGCGCTTTCAACGGCCATAAGCGCTGCGCCGCCCCATTCGCCGCCAACAGCAAAACCTTGGATCGCACGGAGTAAAACCAACAAGACAGGAGCGAGCCAGCCAATACTTGCAAAGTTAGGTAGTAAACCGATCAAAACGGTTGCAGTACCCATCAAAAACACTGTGAGAAACAGCATCTTTTTACGACCTAAACGGTCACCAAAATGACCAAAAACGATTCCACCGAGTGGACGAAATAAGAAACCGACACCAAAAGTCGCAAATGCAGCCAATGTGCCAATTGCAGGACTGACGTTGGGGAAAAATTGATGATTAAAAACCAATGCAGCAACAATACCGTAAAGAAGAAAATCGTACCAATCGACCACAGCACCAATGAAACTACTAAATGCGGCTTTACGAGCGCGTTGCGCTTGCGAGGGAGGAGAATAAGATGCGGGCATGCAAGAGGGATCCCATGTTTTTTAAAACCAGTTGCCCTGTAATATTCGGATTTTTTCGTCGCGCTCACTACAGGACAGCATGCTAAAAATAAAGGTAAGGTTTTAGCATAACCGCAGATACATGGGTAAATGCATTTGCGAGGCTAGATTACTCTAAAATAAAACAGAAGTGAAAGGGATAAAGGTTGATTTTTTGCACATTTGAATAAAAAAACGGCAGATCACCAAAGTGATAATTGATTTTCATCAGCTTGAGGAGCGAGTTGATAGACGCCCAAACCGATCAGACGGTATTGAAATTCGGCAGGTAAATGCATTTCATAAAGCAGAACCTGTAAAATATCCAAAAGTTCTGCAAATGACTGAATCGGGCGTTTAAAGCTTTTACTGTGCTGATAGATTTGAAAGTTTTTGAGTTTAAGTTTAATACTGACACCGCGTGCAGTCAGTTGTTTGTGTTGTAGATTATTCCAGACTTTTTCAGCCAGTGGAGGCCAATAGGCCAGACATTCATTCAGATATAAATCGCCATCAAAAGTGGTTTCTTTGGATATTTGCTGACGTTCCCGTTCAGCCTGCACTGTCCGATGATCAATGCCTTGCGCATAGAGAAACAATTGTTTTCCATATTTACCAAAATGGTGGATCAGTACATTTTCCTCAATTCGTTGCAAATCGCCCAATGTTTCAAGCTGAAGCTGTTGTAATTTTTCCTGTGTGACCCGGCCAACTCCCGGAATTTTTTTTAAGGGCAAGTCCTGAATAAAAGCTTGCACCTGACTCGGTTTAATCACACATAAACCATCGGGTTTATTCCAGTCAGAGGCAATTTTGGCTAAAAACTTATTTGGGGCGACCCCCGCCGAAGCCGTAAGTCCTGTGACTTTAAAAATCTCCTGACGAATTTGAATGGCGATATCTGTAGCACTAGGCAAGTTTTTAAAATTTTCAGTGACATCAAGATAAGCTTCATCCAGTGATAATGGTTCAATCATCGAAGTGTATTGTTGAAAAATGTGATGAATTTGTGCGGAAACAGCACGATATTTTTCAAAATTAGGTTCTATAACAACCACATCTGGACAAAGCTTACGAGCTTGGCCCATCGACATTGCAGAACGCAAACCAAACTTACGCGCAGGATAAGAGGCTGCTGCAATCACAGCACGTGGATGATGAGAAGAAATGACAACAGGTAAATCTTTGAGTTCAGGGCGTTCCCGTAACTCGACTGAGGCATAGAACGCATCCATATCGATATGAATGATTTTACGCATACTCATGGTTTTGGCGCTTGTTTATTTTGCTCGATAAAATATTGCCATTGGCGCTGCGAGCCTGAGAACACATTTAAATCCACTGGTTTGGTAATGCCTTGAATCTTCCCCTGATTGGTATGTTGCCAAAACATCCAGTCGCGTTGATCTTTCAGTTGCGGTTTTTCCTGATAATCACGAATCCAGAGCGGTGTATCTTTAAAACTTCCAAGCAATACAATGTGATAGAAGCTTTTTGAAACATAAAAAATCGGTTGTTTAGCATAATGCTTTTTTAAAAGATCATGCATCACCTTAATTTCTTCGAGTAACTGCTCTTTGGTATAGGTATTAATACAGTTACTGTCATATTCCAGATCAATTACAGGAGGAAGTGCATCGAGTTTTTTTGGCACAGTTTCAATAAAATTTTGCGCCTGAATTTGTCCATCACGACAAAGGCGATAAAAATGATACGCACCGACATGAAAGCCACGTTCCCGCGCTTTAAGCCAATTTTCCTGAAATTTAGAATCCTTAAAGTCACCACCTTCAGTTGCCTTTAAATACACAAACTGAAATTTTTCAGGAGAAATTTTTGACCATTGAATATCCCCTTGATGATGCGATAAATCAAACCCTTGTACTGGATAATCCTGCGCAGATGCCTGACGATGATAAAACACCCCGACATATAGCAAGGCTGCCATGACAACAGCGGCCAGTCCTCCACCCAAGTAGGGGATATATGCAGATGTTCGAGAGCTGATCGTTTTTGGCATAGCAATAAGATTAATCATTGAATTTACATCTTAGCTTGAACCCAAAAGATATACCATGATGAAAATGCAATCTATTTAAACTGACGTGTTAGGTGGAATACGCGAGAACACCAGCGCAGTAATAATATTGATACATCCCAAACAAATCAGAGACGCATGGAATGCTATGGTGAGATGCTGAGTTCCAAAATATTGGGTAAAAAAATTAATCAATGTACCTGCCAGTGCGACCCCGATACTCATCGATAGCATCATGATCATCGATAAAAAACTATTACCACTACTGGCATCATGCTGAGATAAGTCCTTTAGGGTTAAGGTGTTCATCGATACAAATTGGATGGAATTTAAAGTGCCAAAAATAAAGAAATGAATGGCACGTAGCCAGATAGGCGTCTCTGCTGTCATCAGGGCAAAACTGGCAATACAAGCACCAACCAAAATAGTATTGGTAAGCAATACATGACGATAGCCAAATTTTTGAATAATGGGGCGAATAATAGGCTTTGAAAATAAAGACCCAAGCACCAAAGGGATCATGAGTAAACCTGTATAAAAAGGTTCAAAGCCAAAAGCGACCTGTAGCATCAAAGGCAGAATAAAAGGTACGGCATTGCCACCAAAACGCGCAAAAAAATTGCCTAATACGCCAATCGCATAAATTTTGTTTTTAAATAAATCACTACGAAACAGCGCATTTTGATGGGTGTGTGCATGATGGGCGTAAATTAAAGCCGCAATGAATCCTGTACTCAGTAAACCGATACTGAACCATTTTGAATACTCTCGGCTGGCCAAATGCTCAATGCCTAAAGAGAGGCCGACCATTGCGAACACTAACAAGACAAAGCCACTGAAATCAAATGCTTTGACTGTGGGTTCAGTGGCGTTGGGCATGGCTTTGAAGGTGACCAGAATACCTAAGATACCCATTGGGATATTGATTAGGAATACCCAGTGCCATGTAGCGACCTCCACTAGCCAGCCGCCGAGTGTAGGGCCAATGAGTGGGCCAATCAGTCCAGCAAGGCTCATTAAACTCATCGCCGCCAAAAACTGGGTACGTGGAATCAGTTTCAGCATGGCCAGTCGCCCGACGGGCAGCAATAATGCGCCTCCAACGCCCTGAAGTATTCTAAATAGAATTAATTGATTGAGTGTTTGCGAAAGCCCACAGCCGAGCGATGCCAGCGTAAAGATAATAATTGCAGCAAAATAAGTATTTCTTACACCAAAACGATCTGCCAGCCAGCCACTCAAAGGAATACACGCTGCAACAGTTAATACATAGGCAACCACCACAGCATGCATCCGTAGCGGATCTTCATTGAGATGGTGCGCCATTGAAGGAATAGCCGTGTTGACGATGGTGGTATCCAGCGCCTGCATAAAAAAACCGATGGAAACCAGAAATACCAATAATCGAAATTCAGGCTGTAATTTTTGATGCGTAGGTGCGGCATTCATTGACGTGAAGACAAATCCAGAGGGCTTTGCCTAAAAGTAGCATAAAATCAGACAAAAGGTTGTTGGACTGCTGTTGAAGCATTACGTTTTTATTTTTATTGGCTTCTTTTAAATAACATGCGGATTTTTAAAAATCCGCATGTATCATTTCGATCAAATGAGCAACCTTAAACCACAAAGCGACTTGGTTGGTTTAAGTTTTTAATGGTAGTGTAAATTTCTTCGATACAGTGACAGACGATCAGCTTGGCACGATGTTGTGGCGGTAAAAAACCTTCCTGAACGGCATGGTCAAGTTGAGCGATCAAAGCATTATAGAAACCATTGACGTTATATAAAATCATGGGTTTTTGGTGCTGATTCAATTGGCCCCAAGTCGCAATTTCCAGAATTTCTTCAAAAGTGCCTAAACCGCCGGGTAAGGCAACGAAGGCGCTGGCACGATCGGCCATCATGGACTTACGTTCATGCATGGTGTGTACTACATGCAATTCGGTCAATTGCGCATGTGCTACTTCATAATCCAGCATAAACTCTGGAATGACACCGACCACTTCACCATGATGTTCCAGTACCGTATCGGCAACTTGTCCCATGAGCCCAATACTGGCACCGCCATACACAATGCCAAAGCCCTGTTCAGCAATACCCTTCGCCAGCTCAATGGCTTTTTCCCGATAAATCGGTTTGTTTCCGCTACGTGATCCACAATATAAAGCAATTAAAGGTTGAGTTGTTTTTACAGTTACATTCAGATCTGCTGTCATTTCTACTACGCTATTCATCTCGTTTTCGTTTTACCTTATCACGTTCATTTCTACTTCACTACATTAAGCAAGAAATATGACAACTTTATGCGTGTGGTGCATAAACTTTGCAAGGCTTTGTATCGGGTTGGTGACGGACATCTAATGATGATTTAAAAAAAGATGAATTTTTAAAAAATCTTGCCTATACTGAAAACCTGTTTAACAACAAATTTATGCCCATGGGTAGTGGTTGTCGTCACTTCGTTTTTTCTTTGTCTATACAACAAAATTTTAGCCTTATTTTTAGCGAGAAAAATATCGCGCTGCCTCAGAATAAGAACAATCTCATATCGCAGTCGGAGACTTGTCTATGATTTTTGAATGGATGTCTGATCCTTCTGCGTGGGTGGGTCTTGCCACACTGGTGATTCTGGAAATTGTTCTGGGTATCGATAATCTGGTGTTTATTGCCATTTTGGCTGAAAAATTACCTCCTGAGCAGCGTAATACTGCACGTATTGTCGGTTTGATTCTCGCGCTTGGCATGCGTCTGATTTTATTGGCCTCAATTGCTTGGGTGGTGACCTTAACCAGTCCTTTATTTTATATTTTTGATCATCCTTTTTCTGGGCGTGACCTGATTCTACTGTTCGGTGGTGTGTTTTTATTATTTAAAGGCACCATGGAATTGCATGAACGTTTGGAAGGCAAACAATTTCAGAAAGAAGAAAATCCAGTACATGCCACCTTCTGGATGGTGATTGTACAGATTGTAGTGTTGGATGCGGTATTCTCACTGGATAGTGTGATTACTGCGGTGGGCATGGTCAAACATTTGTCGGTGATGATGATTGCGGTCATTATCGCGGTCGGAATCATGCTGTGGGCTTCCAAGCCACTGATGGAATTTGTCAATAAACACCCGACCGTGGTTATTCTGTGTCTGGCATTTTTGATGATGATCGGTTTCTCGCTGGTGGTGGAAGGTTTTGGTTTCCATATTCCAAAAGGATATTTGTACGCCGCCATTGGTTTTGCCGTGTTGATCGAAATGGCGAATCAAGCCATGCGTCATAATCAGGAAAAAGCGGTTACCACGACTGACTTGCGTTATCGGACAGCCTCTGCGGTTTTAAAAATGCTGGGTGGTAAAAATAGCGCAGGCAGTAGTGACAATTCGCAAAATGAAAAAGAAGATGTACTGGCGACCCAAGCCTTTGCCGATGAGATGTTTGATGAAGAGAATGGCGCTTACCACAGTGTGATGGTACAGGGCGTGTTAGGGCTTTCGGAACGACCTGCCAAATCTGTGATGACCCCGCGGCCTGAACTGGAATGGATTGATCTGGAAGAAGAACCCGAAGCCTTAAAGCAGCGCTTGTTATCTATGACTCATTCACGTTTGATTGTGGCCAGAGGTGAACTGGATAATATCGAAGGCATTGCGCTTACCCATAAAGTCTTAAACGAATATATCGAAACAGGGGCCATTAATTTTAGTCACCATTTACGCGAACCTGTGATTGTGCATGAAAATGCGCAGGTATTGATGGTGATGGAGCAATTACGTCAAGCGCCACTACAAATGGCGATTGTGCTTAACGAATATGGTTCGATTGAAGGAATTGTGACCCCAATCGATGTACTCGAAGCAATTGCAGGTGAGTTCCCTGATGAAGATGAACTTGAAGCCGTTGCTGAAAGTCTGGAAGATGGTTCGCTTATGCTGGAAGGCTCAACCGACATTCGTCATGTCTCATTATTGCTGAATCGTGATCTGGTCAATGAAACCGAAGAGTATTCGACTTTATCTGGCTATATCTTGTTTCACTTGGGGCGTTTGCCTGAAAATGGTCAAAAGGTTCATGCGGATGGCTATATTTTTGAAGTGGTCACCATGGATGGACATAAAATTGAGAAAGTTCATGTGATTGTAGATGAAACATCGTCGCAGAAAAATGATTGATGTTTCAGCTAGGGATTGTTAAGTAGTGATTATTGAAATAGCCCTTGAGTGGGCTATTTTTCATACTGAATTTTTTATAATCGAGAGTGCTATGAGTTCAGCTATTCAATGCCCTTGTGGTCAAGGTGATTATGCAAACTGTTGTGAGCCTTTGCATTTAAAACAAGCAGTGGCACAGTCGGCTGAACAGCTTATGCGCTCACGCTACAGTGCTTTCGCACAGCAACAGATTGATTATTTGATTGAAACGACAGCACTCGGTCAACAGGCTAGTCTGGATCGAGCCGCTATTGCCGATTGGAGCCGTCAAAATCAATGGCTCAAACTGGAAGTCATACAGCATCAGCCAAAGTTAGACAAAAATCATGCATCCGTTGAGTTTAAGGCACATTATCATGATGGCAATACAGCACAAGTGCATCATGAACTTTCATATTTTGTTCAACATAAAGAGCAATGGTATTTCCTTGATCCGACTACAGATCAGCACATCACCATGAAACAACCGTGTATTTGTGGTTCAGCTAAAAAATTTAAACAGTGTTGTGCACAATTCTTATAAGTTTACCGTAGAATATCTGCCATCTTTTCCCCGACGTGGATGAAGGGCAATGTTACTCACCATTATTTATATTATTGCAATTACGGCTGAAGCGATGACAGGTGCGTTATCTGCTGGTCGGCGCAGTATGGATTGGTTTGGGGTGATGTTGATTGCCTGTGTGACGGCACTTGGCGGTGGTTCAGTCCGTGATGTATTGTTGGGACATTATCCGCTGACTTGGGTCAAGCATCCTGAATATTTGATGTTGACCTGTGCGGCGGCGTTTATCACCATTTTAATTGCGAAATGGATGCGCCATTTACGCAATATCTTTTTATTACTCGATGCATTAGGGCTAATTGGCTTTACCATTATTGGTTGTCAGATTGCATTGCAAATGGGGCATGGTTTTATTGTCTCGGCAGTTGCAGGGGTATTGACGGGAGTGTCTGGAGGTATTTTGCGCGATATCCTGTGTAATGATGTGCCTTTGGTGTTTCGCCGTGAATTGTATGCCAGTATTTCTTTTGTCGCGGTGATCTGTTATTGGGTCTGTCTTGAAATTGGCATGTCACTTGAGCTCACGGTAATTTTTACACTGGTTTTTGGCTTTGCATTACGTTGTATTGCGATTTATTTTGGTCTGGAAATGCCAAAATTTATTTATCAGGATGATGATAGTGATTCTGCGTCTTCTACAGATCGACATTAATAAATATAAGGTTCAACAAAGCTTTTTTATCTTTAGGCAATAATTTAACCTTCGGTTCGACCTACTTTTTTTTTTGCAAAAGTAGGCAAAACCATTGTCATCTGCAAAACTCGCCCTATAGCATATTCTATCCAATGTATCGCAGAAACGGATTTTTTTAGATGGTTCTTGGCTCGGACAGTTGCAGATGACGTTTTCGCGTATCATATGTCAGAAAACAGCTTATGTATGTGAATGTTTAAATCAAAAGATCGGTAAACAATTACTCCAAGCCGCAGAGCATTATTTAATCGAAAAATATTCAGTTCATTGCTTTAAGATGTCGGTGCTTTCAGCACGGACAGAATTGTTGGCTTTTTATCAAAGACGTGGTTATCAGCTAACGATGCAAGTCGAGGATTATCCGATTCATGCCAATGTCGGTCAGCCTTTGTTGAAAGATTTAACGGTGTTACATTTAACCAAAGCAGCGTTCAAATAATTGAAAATAGCTTAGAAATGATCGCTGACTTAAAGCGAAACATAACATTTAACTTAAATGCTGAAAATTAAAAATATAATTTGAACTTTGATGTAAAAATACGTTTATATTAGATTTTTTTATCAGTCTCTTTTTTATTTCTTCATGAAAAAAGAGGATCTATCTAATGATGAAAAAAACCTATTATTCTACCGATCAATAAAAATTAAGCTCAAGATTCAAGGTTGCTCAGTCTATGGATTTAGTCTCTCGTGTACAAAACTTACCTATTGGCAAGTTCCACTATACTTTGCTTTGCGTGGTGGGATTAGGCTGGATGTTTGATGCGATGGATACGGGCATCATTGCTTTTATTATGACGACATTGGTGAAAGATTGGGCGCTGACCCCTGCGGAAAGCGGTTGGATCGTGAGTATCGGCTTCGTTGGCATGGCGATCGGAGCCGTATTTTCTGGTGGATTGGCAGATCGTTTTGGACGCAAGACCATTTTTGCCTGCACGTTGATGCTGTATAGCCTTGCGACCGCCGCCTGTGCCTTTGCGCCCAACCTGACGTCATTATTGATTTGCCGTTTTATCGTTGGCCTTGGTTTGGGTGGACAACTCCCTGTTGCTGTAACGCTGGTCAGTGAATATGTACCTGCACAGGTACGTGGTCGTTTTATCGTCTTGTTGGAAAGTTTTTGGGGATTAGGTTGGCTGGTGGCTGCACTGATTTCTTATTTTGTCATTCCAAAATTCGGTTGGCATATGGCATTTTTGCTCGGTGGTTTACCTGCACTATATGTCTTTGTGATTATAAAAAAAGTACCCGAATCGATTCCTTATTTGATCAACCGTGGGCGCATTGATGAAGCCCATGAACTGGTGCAACAGCTTGAGCAACAAGCTGGGATTGCTGTGGTTGAAAAAATTGAAGTAAAACCTGTTGCACAGCAGCGCAAAGTTTCTTTTATCCAATTATGGTCGTCACCGTTTGCACGACGCACCTTGATGTTATGGTTGATATGGTTTGGTATCGTTTACTCTTATTACGGGATTTTTACCTGGCTACCAAGTTTGTTGGTGAAACAAGGCTATAGCATCGTTCAGTCATTTGAATATGTTTTGTTTATGATTTTAGCGCAGCTTCCTGGTTATATCGCAGCGGCATGGTTGGTAGAACGTTTGGGACGTAAGATAACTCTTGCAGGCTTTATTGGTGGTTGTGCGATTTCAGCATATTTCTTTGGTCAGGCGCATAGCGTCAATATGATTATGTTCTGGGGTTGCTTAATGTCTTTTTTCAACCTCGGCGCGTGGGGTGTACTTTATACGTATACGCCAGAGCAATATCCTGCCAATATTCGTGCTTTTGGTTCAGGTTGGGCATCCGCGATTGGGCGTATAGGGGGGATTGCAGCACCTTTGGTGGTCACACAGATGATGGTAGCTCAAAATGGTTTTCATCACGTTTTTATGATGTTTACTGTGGTTTTGTTAGCTGTGGCAGCAATAGTGCTTATTCTCGGTGAAGAAACACAAGGAAAAACATTAGAGTCGATTGGCTTATAACAATAAAAAGAAGTTGAACATACTGCATAAAATGGATAGTTTTAGTCCATAAGACATGATTTGACGCAGTGCATGATCACAGGGTCTTGTATCCTCAAGCACTGCCACTTAGCATAACCATGAATAGAAAAATTGATTAGGATCATTTCCGAATATGTCCAGCCTTGCGCACCATGCGACAGAAAACCGTTCCGTTGCTGAATTTACTGAACAAGCCTATCTGAATTACGCCATGTACGTGATCATGGATCGTGCCTTGCCACATATTAGTGATGGTTTAAAACCTGTGCAGCGACGTATTGTCTTTGCCATGAGTGAGCTGGGTCTGAAACATAGTGGTAAACCGAAAAAATCTGCACGTACAGTCGGTGATGTACTCGGTAAATATCATCCGCATGGTGATTCGGCTTGCTATGAAGCGATGGTACTCATGGCACAACCGTTTAGTTATCGTTATCCCTTGATTGAGGGGCAAGGTAACTGGGGTTCTCCTGATGATCCCAAATCGTTTGCTGCCATGCGTTATACCGAAGCCAAGCTTTCAGCGTTTAGCGAATTATTATTGAGTGAACTTGGGCAAGGCACCTGTGACTGGCAGGATAACTTTGATGGTTCCATGAAAGAGCCTGTCAATCTGCCTGCGCGTGTTCCTAATATTTTGTTGAATGGTACGACGGGCATTGCAGTCGGCATGGCAACCGATATTCCACCGCATAATTTGCGAGAGGTGGTCAAAGGCACCATTGCCCTGATTCGTAACCCTGAAACATCGGATGAAAAACTGGCTGAATATATTCCAGCACCAGATTTACCGACTAAAGCTGAAATTATTACCCCGCGCGATGAATTACTTAAGATACAAACCACAGGTCGGGGCAGTTATCGAGTGCGAGCCATTTACCACATTGAAAAGGGTGAAATCGTCATTACCGATTTGCCTTATCAGGTGTCAGGTTCCAAAGTGATTACCCAGATTGCCGATCAAATGCAGGCCAAAAAACTGCCTTTGGTGAGTGATATTCGTGATGAGTCGGATCATACCAATCCAACCCGATTAGTCATTGTTCTGCGTTCCAATCGGGTCGATGCCGAAGCGGTGATGAGTCATTTGTTTGCCACCACGGATCTTGAGTCCAGTTATCGTGTTAATTTGAATATGATTGGTGCGGATGGGCGTCCGCAAGTCAAATCGATTCGTCGTATTTTGCTGGAATGGATTGACATCCGTAAGGCAACCGTCACTCGCCGCTTACAATATCATCTTAATAAAATTGAAAAACGCTTACATATCTTGGCAGGTTTATTGATTGCTTATCTGGATATTGATACCGTCATTCGCATCATCCGTGAAGAAGATCAGCCTAAACAAGAGTTAATGGCACATTTTGGCATTGATGAAATACAGGCAGAAGCCATTTTAGAGTTAAAACTACGACATTTAGCCAAACTCGAAGAAATGGAAATTCGCCGTGAACAAGAAGAGCTAGAAGCCAGAGCCGCTGTTATTCGTGAACAATTGGGGAATCCAGAGTCGCTGAAAAATCTGATTATTAATGAATTGAAAGAAGATGCGAAAAAGTTTGGTGATGATCGCCGTTCTCCAATTGTCCAACGTGAAGATGCGGTACAGATTCGTGAGCAGGATCTTATGCCTGCTGAAACCGTGACCGTGGTTTTATCTGAAGCAGGCTGGATTCGCTGTGCCAAAGGCGCAGACGTGGATGCAGAAAATCTGAACTATCGGGCAGGTGATCAATACTTAAGTCATGCCGTGGGTAAATCAAATCAGCGCGCTTATATTCTGGATGAAACGGGAAGAAGTTATGCATTACCAATTGCGAATTTACCTTCTGCCAGAGGCTCTGGTGAACCTTTAAGCTCCAAGTTATCGCCAGCCAATGGTGTGTCGTTTATACAGGTTTATATTGGCGATGATGAGCAGGAGTTGATTGCAGCGAGTAGCGCAGGTTACGGCTTTAAGAGTCAGGTCAAACAACTGGATACCAGTGCCAAAGCGGGTAAAGCGTTCTTGAGCGTACCTGAACAGGCACATGCCTTGCCACTCATTCCCATGCAGGATGCAACCCATGTTGCAATTCTTAGTTCCGCAGGACGGTTATTGATTGTTGAAATGTCAGAATTGCCAATACTCAATAAAGGCAAGGGTAACAAGTTGATACAACTTGATAGCAAAGAACAGATTTTATCCATGACAGCTCTGAATTTAAATGAAATAATTCAGGTGGTTGCAGGACAGCAACAATTAAAATTAAAAGGTGATGATCTCCTCAAGTATGCTGGTAAACGTGCGACGAAGGGGCAACTCTTACCACGAGGATATCAAAAAGCAAATAGACTGTTGATTCAGAGATAGTTCTGGCATCTGCTGCGATATTTAGGCTATATATAGCCCATATTCGCGGAAATGAATGCAATGTGTAGGCGCAGATCAGCTAAAAAAAGCTTACACATTGATAAACAGTTGTGATTTAAGGATTACTGATTGGAGATAATGGCGTTATGGAAAAAATATGGTTTGCTGAGTACCACAGAACAGGGATTCCAGAAACAGTAGAATTACCCCCAGAAAATACTTCATTAAATGATGTATTTGAACGTAATTTTCAAAAGTTTGGTTCACGTGATGCCTTTATCTTTATGGATAAAGTCCTAACTTTCAGTGAATTGGAAGAAGCAAGCCGTAAATTTGCTGCCTATTTACAAAGTTTGGGTTTGGCAAAAGGTTCGCGTGTCGCGGTGATGATGCCAAACGTATTGCAATATCCTGTGGTGGCGTTAGGTATATTCCGTGCAGGTTTGGTGTTGGTTAATGTCAATCCATTGTATACAGCACGTGAACTTGAACATCAGTTGAATGATTCGGGTACAGAAGTGCTGGTCATTGTGGAAAACTTTGCGAGCGTTTATCAAAGTATTATTGGTAAAACGCCAGTAAAACATGTAGTTGTCGCTTCGGTTGGCGATATGCTGGGTACCTTGAAAGGGACTTTGGTTAATTTTGTACTGCGCAAAGTACGTAAACAAATTCCTGACTGGAATATTCCAGGACATATCAAATTCAATACAGCATTGAATAAAATCAGTCCAAACAGTTATAAGCGTCCAAGTTTAACTTTAAGTGATACGGCTGTCCTCCAATATACAGGTGGAACAACGGGTGTCTCTAAAGGCGCTGAGCTGACCCATCGTAATCTTGTTGCAAATATGCTGCAATGTGACGGTATCTTCCAAAGTAAATTTGGTGACAAAGATGGCGATAAAAATGATCGTATTTTTTGTGCGCTACCGCTTTATCATATTTTTGCGTTTATGGTGTGTGCCATGTATGGCATGTACAAAGGACAGGCCAATGTTCTGATTCCTAACCCACGTGATTTACCAGCTGTGATTAAAGAATTACGTAAATATCAGCCTTCATTCTTCCCTGCGGTTAATACTTTGTTCAATGCATTGGTTCATAATGAAGAATTCAAACAGCTTGATCACAGCAAATTGAAAATGGCGATGGGTGGCGGTATGGCGGTACTTCCGTCAACGGCTGAAGCTTGGAAAAAGATTACAGGCACTAACATTATTGAAGGTTATGGCTTGTCTGAAACTTCTCCTGTAGCAACAGCGAATCCACCTGCATCAGAAGAATTCAGCGGTACGATTGGTATCCCATTACCATTAACTGAAGTTGCGATTTTAGATGATGATGGCAATGAAGTTGCTTTGGGCGAACAAGGTGAAATCTCGATTCGTGGCCCGCAAGTCATGAAGGGCTATTGGAATCGTCCAGATGAAACCGCAAAAGTCATGACTGCTGATGGTTTCTTCCGTACGGGTGATATTGGTATCATGGACAGCCGTGGTTATGTCAAAATTGTAGACCGTAAAAAAGATATGATTTTAGTGTCTGGCTTTAACGTTTATCCAAGCGAAATTGAAGAAGTTGTCGCAAAACATCCAAAAGTTTTGGAAGTCGCCGCAATTGGTGTGCCTGATGAAAAATCTGGTGAAGTACCAAAACTATTTGTGGTGAAAAAAGATCCTTCACTTACGACTGAAGAAGTTTTGAGCTTTGCTAAAGAAAATCTAACAGGTTATAAACGTCCGCGTTATGTGGAGTTTATGGATGAATTGCCAAAATCGAATGTAGGTAAAATCCTGCGTAAAGATTTGCGTAAAAGTGCCTGATCTGAGCATTAAAAAAAACGCCTGAATGTTCAGGCGTTTTTTTATGAGTAAAATTAAACTGAGGATTTCATGAACCAGCGATCGATATAAGGTCGCCCAATCCCAATAATCAATGTAAACAGCAGCATTGAACCCAGCTGTAAGCGCAGCGCAATTAAGTTAAATTGACCAAAACTGAGATAATTATCTAGTCCACAATATACCACCAAAACCAATAACCAGATCCATAGGTTTTGACGTTGGATCCCCACTGCTAAAAAAGCAAGGGTTAAAATCACAAACGTCCCTAAGGTCGATTGCCAGTTAAGATTGGCACAAATCACACTGAGTAAAAAAGCAGTCAGCGGCAGAACAATCTTCAAGATGCGATCAACCTTTAATTGGTTTTTGCGCTGTTTGTCCAGTATGTTGAACATGTGATCCTGATCAGAATTGCTCATGTAGGGTCTCGCTTGATCATCTTATTTATAAAAACACACTATTTAAGCGAATTTCCATACAAAACACCATGCTATGATAAGGCATTTTCCATAAATACATCTTGAGAATGAGATTATGCAGGGCATTAACGGCATTATTTATCTAATTTTGGCAGCATGTTTATTGCCTTATGTATTTACCATAATTGCCAAGTTTAATGCGGGGTTTAAGGCGAAAGATAATCAAAATCCGCGTGAATTTCTTGCAAAAAGCACCGGCATTGCTGCACGTGCCAATGCTGCACAGCAAAATAGTTTTGAAAGTTTACCGTTATTTATTGCGGCGATACTCATGGCGGAGTATATGGTTTTACCGCAAAGTATTATCATGACCTTCGGAATTGCTTATCTGATTTTACGCATCCTTTACGGGATTTGCTATTTGATTAATTGGGCAACCTTGCGCTCAATTATCTGGTTATTGTCGATGTTATGTCCTATTTCACTGTTACTTTTGATTATTCGCTTGCTATAAAATCATAAATATCTAGGCGTTTAGAGATGGTTTTAAAATTGGTCAGGAATATGAAAAAATCCTTTGCCAAATTGTATAAACGACGCAGTTTGACTCAGAAAACCGTTATAATCGTCGCGATTTAAATCTGGTTTAACCGTTAAAAGAGTGTTGCTATGAGCTACAACAATATCCCTGCGGGCAAAGATGCACCTAATGATATTTACGTTATCATTGAAATTCCAGCCAATGCTGCGCCAATCAAATATGAAATTGATAAAGATTCAGATGCATTATTTGTAGATCGTTTTATGGGTACAGCAATGTTCTACCCAGCGAACTATGGTTATGTGCCAAATACATTGTCAGAAGATGGTGATCCATTAGATGTCTTAGTCGTGACACCTTATCCAGTTGCAGGGGGTTCTGTGATTCGTTGCCGTCCAGTGGGTAAATTGAACATGGAAGATGATGGCGGAATCGATGCAAAATTGATCGCTGTTCCACATGAAAAATTGTCGCCATTGTATAAAGATGTCAAAGAATATACGGATCTTCCACAGCTTTTGATTAACCAAGTTGAACATTTCTTTGCTCATTACAAAGATTTAGAACCTGGTAAATGGGTAAAAATCAGTGGTTGGGAAGGTGCTGATGTCGCTAAAGCAGAAGTGATCAAAGCGATCGAAGCGGCTAAAAAATAAGTTTTATTCTGAGTAATCAAATGAAAAACCCTACATTTCAATGTAGGGTTTTTTGTATCAGGTTGGTTTTAACCGATTAGAAGAATTTAATCGGGAAATCAACAAAGATACGCCATTCGTTGGTATCACCAATATAGGCATTGGTTTGATATTCATCACTGGCACGATAAATTGAATTACGTACACGGATATTTAAATCTTTGGCAGGGCCCGTTTGGACTTTATAAGACACCTGATTGAAGAATTCGCGCTCTTTGGCATCATCAGTCAAGTTATTTACACGGATGTCCCAGCCATAAACGTAAGCGGTTGTCCATGACAGACCTGGAACAGCTAAATCCGCAAAGTCATAAGTGTATTGCAGTTGTACCGACTTTTCATGATTACCAATAAAGTCAGACAGGTATGAGTTTGGCAGATAAATACTTTGACCACCATCGCCATTTTGACCATAGTCATAGCCAACATTGCCTGTATTTTGTTGATACGCCAACATAGCTGTATGTGGGCCAGTATTATACGTTGCAGATACTGCCCAGATATTATTTTTCTTGTCTTCATTGGCTGGACCAGTCGCAGAGTAGGTTGTACCTGGCTCAAACTTGGTGTGGTAGCCACTGAAGTCATAAGTCAATGAATCTTTATTGGCAAGGGTTTGCTTATAATTGACATTGGCATAATGACGTTCAAGTTTGTCTTTCAGATCAGCACCATAATAAGCAGCTTTTAACTGATCATTAAACTGGTATTTTGCGCCCCAGACATAAGCACGATCCAAATGGTTTTGGTCAGATGCAATATGTTCAGGTAATTGGTTTTTTGTAAATTTACCCGCAACCACTTCCAAGTTTTTAATTTCGTGGCTGGTGATCAGTGTCCCTTCAAAATATTCAGGCACGTTACGTGTCGTCATACTGGCAAGGACAGGTAAATCAAGAATCTGTGTACCATAGGTTAAGGTTGTGTTTGATGCGCGGGCTTTGACATAACCACCACCGCGTGTCCATTGGTCGTATGGATCTACACGGCCATTGGCATCTTTTTGCCCATCATTTTTTAGCGCAATCATGCTGTTACCTGCATGATAGTTATCGCCTAATTTAAAAGAAAAATCACCCACGACACCCGCTGCAAAACCGACCGGGCCTTGGGTAAAGCCAGACTCAAGATTTAGCATGACCGATTGAAGCCATGAATTAGTATCATGAACGCCATCTTTTTTATCGCGTTGAATAAAACCGTTGCGTAATAGAACCGATGCGCTAGCACCTTCAACAAAACCTTTTGCTTCACTTTGTTCACTTGCATACGCTGAGGAAATAAGGGCAGCGTTAACCAAAACTGCTAAAGTAAGCTTTTGTGCTTTTAGCATTGAATACCTCAAAAATAAATCTAAATGGGTTTCTAAGCAGGACTCAGAAAATGAACAAATTGTATAGATAATCTATAGAAAAGATATCATTTTCATTAAATTATTTTACTAATGTATATATGCAATTTAGAAATAGCAGGTTTTTAGTTAACTTTATTTGATCAATTTTTTGGAATTTTTTAGTTTATTTAAACAAAACAAAGATGCACTTAAAAAATGCACAATTATTATGCAAAGTTGGAAAAAGACCCAAAACTGCGCTATCTCACATTTTTTGTTACATAGTTGGCTGAACTTGATTCATCATGAATGACATGTTTTAACGTTATTAAAGCCTTTATACAAAAATGATGACAGTCGTATTAAAACGAATGGAAATTTTACAGTCTAATTTTTCACACTACATCTCGATTGTAGCAGTGCTTAAAGCAAATTTTGGAGGGGTTAAAGTCGATAGCTTGAACTTCAAAATTTTCGCTCTTTTTGCAGCGTTAATTTAATAAAAGAGATGAGCTGTCTAAAAGTTGGCATAGCATTTGCTAAATCTAAATCGATGCAATTTAAAACACAATATCCGTCGGAGTGATCCGATCATGGGGGAGATCAGAATGAAAAAATTTGCATGTAAAGCGGTTGCATTAGGCGTATTGGTCGCAGGTTCAACGGCTGCAATGGCTGAAGATAAACCATCTGTCGCAGGTTTTTCTGTTGCGGGTAGTGTGGCTGCAACTACAGACTATCGTTTCCGTGGTGTGACTCAAAGTTCAAATAATCCAGCAATTCAGGGCGGCTTTACCTTGAATCATGAATCAGGTGCTTATCTGGCACTATGGGGTTCGAGTGTAGACTTTAATATACATGGGGTATCTGCTGAGACTGATGCAACTTTAGGTTATTCTAACAAAATTGCATTTAATCCAAACTATAGCGCGACCTATGACGTGGGCGTAACCTATTATGGTTATGTTGGTTCAAAAACCAATGCCGTCAATCCATACAATGGTAAATCGGGTTTGAATTTCACAGAAGTTTATGCGAAGTTAATTTTCCCAGAAGCTCTGTTAAAAGGCGATAGCGTTACAGTAGGCGTTAACTATTCACCTGATTACTGGGGGCGTACTGATGATTTCTGGTATTTTAATTTAGGTTATAGTGCTCCAATTGCAGATACAGGATTTACTGGTATTGCATCTATTGGATATAACAAGTTGAAAGATAAAGATTCTTTAAGTGTGGTTGCAGGTGGGCCGGGCGAAGATGATAGCTATCTAGATTATAAATTTGGTGTGCAATACAGCATTTTAGGCGTTACGGCTGAACTTGCTGGTGTAGGCACTGACATTAGTACATCGGGTATGACCGATGCAGGTAAAAAACCATATGATTTAGGTGCAGTACTCACCTTATCTAAAACTTTTTAATTGATCTAAATCAAAAAAATGCCTCGTTGTTGAGGCATTTTTTTATGTAAATCAAATCTTTTGTCGATATGACAACGCTTCTGATAAATGTGTAATTTCAATATTAGGACTGTGTGATAAATCTGCAATAGTACGTGCAACACGTAAAATACGATGATAAGAGCGCGCCGATAAATTCATACGTTGTTGCGCAACTTCCATCATTTTTTCAGCATGCGCATCCAGTACCGCATATTGTTCTAATTCTTGGGGTGAAAGTGCAAAATTTGCTTTTTGTTGACGCTGAATTTGAGAGTCATAAGCACTCATCACACGTTTACGTACAGTCATAGAATCTTCTACAGGTACATTATTTTGCAATTCATTGGCTTGTAATGGAGGAACATCAATATGTAAATCGATTCGATCCAGCAAAGGTCCTGAAATTCGATTTTGATAACGTTGAATTGATTCAGGCGAACACTGGCAGCGACTATCCTGATTAAATGCATAGCCACATGGACATGGATTCATTGCTGCAATCAACTGAAAATTAGCAGGAAAGGTAATTTGTCGAGATGCACGTGAAATCACGATTTCTTTAGATTCAAGTGGTTGTCGTAATACTTCAAGCACTTTGCGATCAAATTCTGGTAACTCATCTAAAAATAAAACGCCTAAATGAGCCAGTGTAATTTCTCCGGGTTTAGGATGTGAGCCTCCACCTACCAATGCAATCGCAGAAGCCGTGTGATGCGGTGCTCGAAAAGGACGTAAACCAAAATGATGCTGATTATTGGCAATCGAGTAGATACTGGCGACTTCAAGATTTTCCTGTGTTGATAACGGCGGCAAAATGCTAGGTAGACGCGAAGCTAACAAAGTTTTACCAGTACCCGGTGGCCCCTTAAATAATAAAGAGTGTCCTCCAGCTGCGGCAATTTCAAGTGCACGACGTGGCCGTAATTGTCCTTTTACATCAATCAGATCATATTTATAAGCTTGAGTATGATTGTTATTTTGAGTGATATGAGCAGGAATAGGCTGTACTCCCAGAAAATGTTCACAGACCTGTTTTAAGTGGTTGGCTGAATAAAGTTGAAATTCAGAAAGCTGTTCCACCTGTTCAAGATTCGCCTTAGGAATAAAAAGCTGACGTTGCGCTTGTTGACACGCCATCGCTATGCTTAGAGCGCTGGTGACGGGTCTTAAATGCCCATCCAAAGCCAATTCTCCAATAAATTCAAATCCATCTGTACAGGCTTCAGGCAATTGTCCAGAGGCAATCAGAATCCCTAAAGCAATGGCGAGATCAAGACGGGATCCATCTTTCGGCAGATCCGCTGGTGCCAGATTAATGGTCAGGCGTTTGGTTGGAAACTGAAAACCACTGTTAATAATCGCAGAGCGTACTCGATCCTTACTTTCACGTACCGCTGCTTCTGCTAGCCCAACGATCGTGAGTGAGGGAAGCCCCTGACTTAAATGAACTTCGACCTCAATTAAAGGAGCATGTAACCCTAATACCCCGCGAGTTAAAATCTTTGCAAAAGACATTTTGATATTGTTCCATTATGGTGCTTTATTTTTAATCGTTTTCAAATGTTTATGCACTGAGTTGGTGCTTATTTTTTGTTTTGAATGATGCTCTCTAAAATATTCATTTGTTCCTGTAATTGGCTAAGGCGCTGATTGGCGTGTTGAAGTGCAATACGTTGACGGTCAATTTCTTGTTTTGAAACTAAATCCAGTTTCTCTACAGCTTCATTGAGCAAAGCTCTTAAATTATTTTCAAGGTCTTTTTTTGGTTGGTCGACTTGTTCAAGTATCGCCTGTAATAGTGTTTCAATCATGAGATATCCGCGTAAATAATATGATCCGCGTGCAGTTTACCACTGCTTTTATATTGACCCTAGTGCTCTCCGATTAATCAACCTATTTTTATAGCTAAACTGCAAAACAAAGTAGAAAAATGTTTAAATTAAAGGGAGATGCTACATCTTGTAGCGCAAATAGGTTATAAAGACAAAATCACGCTGATCATTTCTGATTCCCTCAACCTAAGAAATATTGGCATGAAAATTGAACATAAAACCTTACTGGTGAAATAAGCCGAAGGAAAACAAACATGAAGCTCGTAACTGCTATTGTAAAACCATTTAAATTGGACGATGTGCGTGAAGCACTTTCTGAAATTGGTGTTCAGGGGATTACTGTCACTGAAGTGAAAGGTTTTGGTCGTCAAAAAGGTCATACTGAACTGTATCGTGGTGCAGAGTATGTCGTTGACTTTCTTCCTAAAGTCAAAATTGAAATTGCGATTAGCGATGAAATGGTCGATGCGGTCATCGAATCAATTACACGTGTTGCTAGCACAGGAAAAATTGGTGACGGAAAAATCTTTGTGACAAATCTGGAACAAGTGATCCGTATTCGTACAGGCGAAACTGGTCCAGACGCTGTTTAAGTGTTGGCACAAAGTTTGCTGAATACGGCATAACTCACAAAATTTTAGGTTGGGGGATACAAATGAAAAAAATGCTCTTGGCACTTGGTTTATCCAGTGCGCTTTTAGGTGGTTCGGCTGCGTGGGCTGAAGAAGCTGCATCAACACCTACACCAACAGAACAAACGACCACTGTTGTGACAACAGAAGCTCCTGCTGCAACCGCCACTGTCGTTGCTCCAGCAGAACCCGTGGCTCCAGCTGCTGCGACGCCAAAACTTGATACAGGCGATACCTCTTGGATCCTGATCTCGACAGCATTGGTTTTACTCATGACCATTCCTGGCTTGGCATTGTTCTACGGCGGTATGGTGCGTAAGAAAAACGTACTAAGCACCATGATGTTCAGTCTTTCAGCTGCCATTCTTGTGAGCTTAATCTGGGTGATTGCAGGTTATTCACTGGCTTTCTCTGGAACAGGGGCTTATTTTGGTGACTTGTCCAAAGCCATGTTAAATGGTGTGGCTTTCGATGCTTTAAGCGGTACGATTCCAGAAACACTGTTTGTAATTTTCCAGATGACTTTTGCGATTATTACGGTTGCCATTATTAGTGGTTCAATCGCAGATCGTATGAAGTATTCAGCATTTATGTTGTTTATTGCAGTTTGGGTTCTGGTGGTTTATACCCCAATTACTCACTGGGTATGGGCAACGGATGGCTGGTTATTTAAAGCAGGCGCTTTAGACTTTGCTGGTGGTACGGTGGTTCATATTAACTCAGGTGTGGCCGGTTTGGTGGCTGCTTATATGCTCGGTAAGCGTATTGGCTTAGGCAAAGAATCTATGGCTCCGCACAATTTGACACTGACTGTGATCGGTGCAAGTTTGATCTGGGTAGGTTGGTTCGGCTTTAATGGTGGTAGTGCATTAGGTGCAGGCGCACGTGCAAGTATGGCAATCCTGGTGACTCAAGTTGCTGCTGCCGCTGCTGCTTTCTCATGGCTTGTGGTAGAACGAATCATTCGTGGTAAAGCCTCTGTATTAGGTGGTGCATCTGGTGCGGTTGCTGGTCTGGTTGTGATTACTCCTGCGGCTGGTTTTGTCGGTGTAGGTGGTGCGTTGATCATGGGTCTGATCGGTGGTGTAGTCTGCTTCTGGGGGATTACTGCATTGAAACGCATGTTAAAAGCGGATGATGCCTTGGATGCATTTGGTTTACATGCAGTTGGTGGTATCGTCGGTGCAATTTTAACTGGCGTATTCTATAGCGATGAAATTATTAAAGCAGCGGGTGTTACTCTTGCTCCAACCTTTGCTGGTCAGTTATGGGTACAGCTTGAAGGTGTTCTTGCGACCATCATTTATAGTGGTGTAATGACCTTTATTATTCTAAAAGTGATCGATCTAATCATTGGTATCCGTGTGTCGGCTGATGATGAACGTATGGGTCTGGATTTAAGCCAACATGGCGAACGTATCGAGTAATTAGAATTAAATTAAAAACAGCCCTCGTGGCTGTTTTTTTGTTTATAGAGAGATGATTTAGTCTTTGTCCAATCTTTGCTACACTAGCTCTAAGAATGAATTCATTTTGAGCTGCTATGCATTGTCCTTTCTGCAACGCCGCAGACAGTAAAGTCATCGATTCACGTCTTGCTGCTGAAGGCTGTCAAATTCGTCGCAGACGTGAATGTCTCCATTGTGGTGAACGCTTTACAACTTTTGAAAGTTATGAAGTCGTGATGCCTCGTGTGATTAAATCAAACGGCAAAAACGAGCCTTTTGACGAGGCTAAATTACGCCGTTCACTGATGCATGCTCTGCAAAAACGTCCTGTTACCCAAGAGCAAATTGAAACGGTTTTGAGTGATATTCAATTGCAAATCAGACGTTTGGGTGAGCGTGATGTTAAGTCTCGTAAGATTGGCGAGGTTGTGATGCAGGCATTGTTTGCACTGGATCATGTCGCGTATGTCCGTTTCGCTTCTGTCTATCAGGACTTTCAGGATGTCGAAGCATTCCGTCGTCAAATTGAACAAATGCAGCAACGTGAACAAGAGCATGAATAAGCTAAATCCCCCAGAACATCTCGATCATTACTGGATGGCGCAAGCATTGGCTGAGGCGAAAACGGCACTTTATCGAACCCGTCCAAATCCTGCTGTAGGTTGCGTCATTGTCAAAGATGATCAGATGATTGGTCGTGGCGCGACGGCACCTGTTGGTGGTTCTCATGCCGAAGTCTTTGCCTTACGTGAAGCGAGTGATCGTGCTGAAGGCGCAACTGCTTATGTGACTCTGGAGCCTTGTGCACATTTTGGTCGAACACCTCCCTGTGCCGAAGCGCTAGTCCGTGCCAAAGTCGCCCGCGTGGTGATTGCAACACTTGATCCAAATCCCTTAGTCGCGGGCAAAGGTCAAAAAATATTAAACAATGCAGGGATTACCACACAGGTGGGAGTGCTTGAGCAGGATGCCATTGAACTTAATCGTGGTTTTTTAAAAGTCATGGCGGGAGGGTTGCCCTATGTCCGCCTGAAAGTCGCTTCGAGTTTAGATGGGCGAACCGCAATGGCATCAGGTGAATCCAAATGGATTACAGGTGTAGATGCGCGTCTGGATGTACAATATTGGCGGGCACGCTCAGCGGTAGTGATCACGGGCATACAAACTGTACTTGCAGATGATTGCCAGCTCAATGTACGAGTACTTGCGGATGTCGAGGATATCTCTGCCATTGTTCAACCCAAACGTTTAATCTTGGATCGGCAGGGGCGCTTACCCTTAACGGCTAAAATTCTACATGCACCTGAAAGCTTAATGGTGATGGGGCCATTTCGTCAGGAACTTGCAGATTTAGGTGTGCTACAATTGCCTGTTCAATCCCTACGCGAACTTCTTGCGACCTTGTCCAAAGAATATCATTTGTATGATGTGATGGTGGAGGCAGGAACGACTTTAGCGACGGCATTTTTACAGGAAAAACTGGTCGATGAAATGATCAGCTATATTGCTCCCACATTATTGGGGCAATCGGCACGTGCCATGTTTAGCGCTGATTTGCACAAAATGTCAGAGCAACTTCGATTTAAGCTGTTTGATGTGACGCAAATTGGTCAGGACATCCGCTTAAGACTTATTCCGATTCAAGAGACAGTATGAATTCAGAGGCTTCGGTTTATCATAAACGCCGTCATGCGGCACGAACCACAGATGAATATCTATTTCACCAGTTGGTGCCATATTTAGGCAACAAACGCAGATTATTGCATCTGATTTTAGAAGCACTGGAAATTACGGGAACGCTGAACAGTAAAAAGAAGAATCCCCCGATTTTTGCCGATTTTTTTGCAGGCAGTGGTGTCGTATCGCGTCTGGCTCGACAGAACGGTTATCGTGTCATTGCTAATGACTGGGAACCATATAGCCATGCCTTAAATCATGCGATATTGGCCTGTGTCGATGCGCCTGCATTTAAAGAGTTAGGTGGTTATCAAAAAGCCATTGATTATTTGAATCGCTTGCCTGAAGTCAAAGGCTGGGTAACGCATAATCTGTGTCCACGTAATGATGATGTGTATGATCCGAGTCGCGACCGTTTGTTTTTTAAACGTCGTAATGGCATGCGGATTGATGCGATTCGTCAGCAGATTGCGACATGGCAAGCGCAGGGGGCGATTAATGATGTAGAAATGAGTGCATTGTTGGCACCTTTACTCTATTCTGCCAGTTTTGTCAGCAATACCAGTGGTGTCTTTAAAAGTTTCCATCAAGGCTGGGGTGGTAAAACCCAGACCGCATTAGAACGGATTGAATCTTTGCTTTGGCTGACCCCAAGCCGTTTTTGTGAAATTGGTGATAGCAAGCGACCTGCGGCTGAAATGTGGTGTGTCGATGCACAGCATCTCGCCAATCAAATGAGTGGTTTTGAAGTAGATGTCGCTTATCTGGATCCACCTTACAATCAACACGCCTACAGTAGTAATTACCATGTTTTGAATGCCTTAACCCTTTGGGATCAAGTAGATTTGCCGCCACCCGATACTAAGGGCTACAAGAGCGGGATTGATCGGGCATGGCGTAAAGAACGTCCAAGTCCCTATAACTCATCCAGACATGCCAAAGATGCTTATGAAAAATTACTGGCGACGATTAACGCACGTTATATTTTGACCAGCTATTCGACTGATGGGAATATCGATCCGAAAGATTTACTCACGGCCAATTTGAAACGCGGCAAAGTGACCTTATTAACACAAGATGTGCCACGTTATCGAGTCAGTAAGCAACGTCAGTCTGAACGTGCTCGGGTACTTGAGTTTATCGTGATTACCGATACACATGCCAAATCAGGGCCGCCGCTGCGTCAGCTTTTAGGTCAACTGTATCACTTTGCAGAATTGGGTGGGGTTGATACGTCTGGGCCAAATACCCAGCTTGCACTTTGGTAAGCAACACATTTATGCAGAATCAATATTTGGAGCAGCAGCATGTTTACAGGCATTATTGAAAGTTTAGGCAAAGTTGAAAGCCTGCAAAACGTAGGTGGTGATGTGCGCTTACGCATTCAAACTGATCTAGATATGTCCGATGTGCATTTGGGAGATTCGATTGCGACCAATGGGATCTGTCTAACTGTAATCGAGTGGGGTAGTGATTGGTATGCCGCAGATGTATCACGTGAAAGCCTTAATCGGACGACACTTGGACAATGGCGAGTCGGTCAGCCTGTCAATGTGGAAAAGGCGATGCTACCGACTACACGCTTTGGTGGACATATTGTTAGCGGTCATGTCGATGCGGTGGGTGAAATTACATTGGTGCGCGAAGATGCCCGTTCGATTTATTATGAAGTCACAGCTCCTGCTGAAATTGCCAAATATTTGGCAGAAAAAGGTTCAATCACCGTGGATGGCATTAGCCTGACCATTAATCATTTACGGGGCAATATTTTAAGTTTGAATCTGATTCCGCATACGGCTGAACGCACCAATATTTCTACATGGAAAACTGGGGCAAAAGTAAACTTAGAAGTAGATGTGTTGGCGCGTTATATTGAGCGTCTTCTACTAGGCGATAAAGCCGCAGAGCAAGGTCAACAATCTGCTGATATTAGTATGGCTTTTTTGGCTGAAAATGGTTTCTTAAAATAAAACGTTGTTGAAGATTAAAATGTGCCCAGTTTTTAAACTGGGCATTTTTATTAGTGTTTGGTGACAGTTAATGACGTTGAACCTAACCACGATTTAAGGGTTTCTGGTATCGCGACGGAAAATGTACCATTTTGTGATTCCTGTTTCAGGAAAATGGAAAGAGAGCTGAAATCGTCGCGACTCATGTATAAATCCTGAGCAGATAAAGTCCAAGTCTCGCCTGTGGTTAACTGGGCAATCTGTGCGGAGATATTGCTAAGTATGTTCATGAATTTTTCCAGAAATGGGTCAAATGTTTAACAGTATTATAAAATTAATCGCAACCGCGATATGACTATCATGTGACAAGGATGTGTCAGTTTGATGACAATCTGGAAAAAATAAAGAATTGAATTCAATATAGATTCTAAAAATTTGAGTTTTTTAGGATGTATTCGATTTCTTCTTGCGCTGCGGTATGCAGTTTGGCTCTAAATACGGTCACTGCCTGCTCAATCAAGCTATCTGCTTCAAGTTCCAGCCGTAAACGTAAGCTTTCCAGTTCAGACTGAATTTGATCATCCGATATCTGATGGCGAGCATGAGAATAATCAATCGCGACTTGATCTGGGTTTTGATGATAACGAGCGGTCTGAGTTTCAGTCTCTTGCTGAATATGTCGACGTAAAGCCATTAACTCATGAGTTTGTTGTTGAAACTTATGTGCTTCATCGGCTTGTAATGACGCTGCATATTGAGCTTGTTGTTCGCGTTTTTCTGCAAGCGATTGTTCAAGTGCTTGCTGTTTACGAATACGCGCTTGTTCAATCAATTCTGCTTTTAAATCAGCGTAGGCTTGATCAATTTTATCCAAAGAGATCTGTTGTGATTTTTGGTCTTGCGTTGTCCATGTTTCAATGACCGTCTGTGGCAGTAATAAATCACAAATTCGGGCAAGATCATCCTGATAGGTTTGACGAACCGTTTCTGGCGCGTTTAACCAACGTTTTTTAAAATCCTGACCGACATTGAGTGCCACTCGCCATCTCCTTACATTTTAATAGACTTTTACAGTTTAAAGGTGCGGGGTTCGACCCCTAAGCGACGATAAAATTTAAATTTTTCTCGCCCAAGCTGTTTGGCAGCTTCATTATTTTCAATAATCTCAATAATGTGACCAAACTGCTCAATTTGTTCAAGTGCCTGATTGTTAAAATTAAACACAAACCAGTCAGATTGATCGGGTAATTGCGCGGAAATACAAACAGGTGCATGAACTTGATCAATCCCATGCGCAATAAAGCTTTGCGGATCAAATGACCACAAAGCCTCATCTAATTCACCCTGTAAAGTTTGATCTGGACAATACCACCAAATCTTAGGATGTTTTTTCAATAACTTACGGCATAAACGGCAAGCACTATCGACTTGCCGTTCCTGACTGGTTTCAAATAAATAAAAGCTGATATTAGCCATGCGCTTTAACGCGATTTACCAAGAACTGGACTAAAAGTGGTACAGGGCGACCGGTCGCGCCTTTGTTTGGACCAGATAGCCAAGCCGTGCCTGCGACATCCAGGTGTGCCCAACGATAGTCTCGGGTAAAACGCTGTAGGAAGCAGGCTGCGGTAATTGCACCCCCATAAGGCCCGCCAATATTGGCGATATCAGCAAATGGTGAATCGAGTAATTCCTGATAGTCATCACTCACAGGCATACGCCAAACGCGGTCAAAGGACTGTTCGCCTGCTTGTAAGAGTTCATTCGCCAATTCATCATCAGGAGAGAATAAACCACTTAATACTTTGCCCAATGCCACCACACAAGCGCCTGTTAACGTGGCAATATCAATGACCAGTGCTGGGTTAAAACGCTGAATATAGGTAAGCGTATCGCACAGCACCAAACGACCTTCGGCATCGGTATTTAAGATTTCTACAGTTTGTCCACTCATAGTCGTCACAATATCGCCCGGACGAGTCGCTTGTGCAGAGGGCATATTTTCTGCCGCAGCAATCGCGCCGACCACATGAATCGGTAAACGTGCTTCGCATAAGCTTCGAATCGTACCCAATACTGACGCAGCACCACACATGTCAAATTTCATCTCATCCATGGTTTGTGCAGGTTTGATCGAAATCCCGCCTGTATCAAAGGTCACGCCTTTACCAACCAAGACCACGGGAGCCTGATCGAGTTTAGCATTGTACTCGAGAGTGATCACACGTCCCGGACGCGCAGAACCTTTGCTGACTGCAAGAAAGGCATTCATGCCCAAATCCGCCATTTGCTGTTCATCCAGTACCGTGACTTTGAGTAAATCTGGAAACTCACTGGCAAGGGCTTTGGCTTGATCTGCCAGATATTCTGGGAAGCAAATATTGCCTGGTCGGTTACCCAAATCACGCGCAAGGGCTTGGCCAGATTGTAAGGCTTCAATCAGTTGCAACTGGTCGGAATTTAAACTGCTATTGGTACTGATCAAGTTGATGGTTTCAAGAATAAACTCATTCTTTTTCGATTTAAACTCATCAAAACCATAAGCCGCTTGTGACAGGCTTAAAGCAAAGAGATAATGCAAATCAGCAGGAAATGCTGAAAGATCGATATGAATTTGTTTGAATTTGGTTTGTGTGGCTTTAATGATGCTCTGCGCCAGTTTCGCTATTTTTGCGGCTTTAATATCGGCAGCATCCCCTAAACCCAATAAAGTGACATTAGGAATAGTGGCTAATTTTCCGATAAGAGGCAAGCTTTCATTGAAACTGGCTTTATAATGTACTTGTTCAAATAATTTTTTTAATTCATTGATTTGATATGTTTTTTCAATGCTTTCAAGCTTGTTGTTATCGACCAGAATCAGCAACGATTCAGCAGATGAGTTTTGTGGCAATGTGGAATTAATCGTATATTTCATATGCGGTCTGGATGCCTATTTAAATATGTTCATTGATGCCTACCATTGAAACACTTTCCTGACATCAGTTTCAATTGGCAAGCGCATGATAGGTTTTATATTTTTAACATTCGGGTAAACTATGCTGTATTGCGTTTGTCCATTTTGGAAGTATTCACTTTGATTATTCGGCGTTATCTCGTCAAGCAAGTCGTGTCAACCAGTCTGGTGGTGGTCAGTATTTTGACGCTGATCGTGCTAGGCGCAAGACTGATCAAATATTTTGGTGTTGCCGCACAGGGACGTCTGGATGTCAGTGTCCTGTTCAGTATCATTGGTTATCGTTTACCTGAGTTTTTAATCTTATTACTGCCGCTCAGTTTCTTTATTGGCTTGATGCTGGTGTTTGGTCGCTTATATGTCGAACATGAAATGGCGGTACTCAATAGTAGTGGAGTCAGTAAACACAAACTTGCGCGTTTATTGCTGCCGATGACCTTGGTTTTTGTGATCGTTGAAATGGTACTCATGATGTGGGTATCACCGTGGGGATTACGCCAGTTTAATGAGTTGTCATCGACTCAAGCGTTGCGAACAGGTTTCGATTTGGTACGTCCTAAGGAATTTATCTCTTCTGGACCCTATACTATTTATGCAGGTTCATTATCAGAAGATCGAAAAAACTTAAAAGATATCTTTGTTTATATTAAAGCGGAAAAAGTAGGCAAACCTGATCAATTGGTTGTTGCTAAAGAAGCGACGCGTGTCGAAATGGCCGATCAGACGGCCAGTGTCGTCGATCTGACTCAAGGACGGCGTTACGAGATTTATCCTGACACTGCCAAATATGTACAGGCCGAGTTTCAGACTTGGCGCTTTCGCATCGAAAATAATAAAGAAGCCACTTATGATTCTAATGATGTTTCGGCTTTACAGATGTCAAAACTTTGGGAAAATCGAAATGATCCTGTGATTGCCAGTCAGTTGGGATGGCGTATTTTTGCACCATTTTCAATGTTTGTTGCGTTGGCACTGGCGGTGGCTTTATCAGAAGTTACTCCGCGTCAGGGACGTTATCTGAAACTGTTTCCTGCATTGATGATTTTTGCCAGTATGATCGTGTTGCTGATTGCGGCTCAAACACGGATTAGCCGTGGTGAATTTGGCATCTGGGTTTATCCTGCGATATTAATGACTTATTTTGTTGCTGCCTTGCTCTTTGCCAGAAAACAAAGCCTTGCACCGAAGATCAAACGTAAGATTAAACAAGTGAGATCATCATAATGTTAGCTCAAAAGATATTGTCCAGATACGTGACCAAGACGACCACATTGATGATGTTAGGAACGCTTCTGGTGCTGGTGTTCTTATTTATCTTGTTTTCTTATATTGGCGAATTAGGTTCACTCAAAGAAGGTTATGGTGCGTGGGATGCCTTTAAATATGTGATGTGGGATTCCCCCCATAATGTCATCAAGCTGATCCCGATTGCGGCTTTGATTGGAGCCGTGCTGGGCTTGGGTTCTATGGCATCTAACAGTGAATTGATCGTGATGCGCGGTTCAGGCGTCAGTCTCTGGCGAATTGTCGGTTGGGTGATGCGTCCTGCATTTTTGTTGGTCATTTTGTCATTTTGTATTAGTGAATGGGTGATTCCATATACCACTGAACAGGCAAAGGGTGTCAAAACTCAAAGCACTGTCGCTGCTTTAGGTGAAGTGCGAGGTTATTGGACCAAAGAAGGTAATCATTTTTACTATATCGATTATGCCAATTCCAAGGGCAATCTAAATGGCATTCAGGTCGCGTCTTTTGATGACGACTATCGCTTAAATACAGTCATCAATGCGAAAACAGGTCAGTTTATTCGTGACGGTGAGTGGGTTTTAAAAAATAATCACCAGCTTAATATTTTGCCCAATGGTGATGCCAGCTTTCAGACGATTCCAACAAAAGATTTATCTTTAGCCTTGCAGCCTAAGTTTGTACATATGGTGACACTCGATCCTGAAGAGTTGGCGCCAAGCGAGTTAGTCGGTTTCATGCGCTATATGCATGAATATAGCCAGATTCCTAAAACCTATCAGCTTGCATTTTGGAAAAAAGTCGGCTCGCCTTTTTCATTGATTGCCCTGACGCTGATTGCCTGTTCCTTTATTTTTGGACCATTACGCCAACAATCAATGGGTTTTCGTTTGGTGATTGCCTTGTTTGTAGGTTTAAGTATTTTCTATTTACAGGACTTTTTAGGCTATGCCAGTTTGGTGTATTCGCCATCTCCAGCATGGTTTATTTTTATTCCAATTCTGTTCATGTTTGGGGCAGGCAGTTATTTGTTATATCGGGCGCGTTAATGTTCAAATGACTACCAGATCGTCTGAATCAATCATGCTAAATGAGTAAAGTTATCATCTGTGCATAGAGTCTTGGACTAAAATTCGGTAATATAGTGCGACGAAATTGTAGACAAAAAAGAGTATCAATCATGACGGATGCAACTGCTGGCAAAATCCCTCACGTTCTTGTGATTATGGATGGTGTGGGTCATCGTGAAGCGGTCGAAGACAATGCTTTCTTGGCAGCAAAAACCCCTAATCTTACGATGATGAAACAAAAGCATCCGCATGGTTTAATTTCTGGTTCTGGTGAAGATGTCGGTTTACCTGACGGCCAAATGGGTAACTCGGAAGTCGGACATATGAATCTGGGTGCAGGTCGTGTTCTATATCAGGACTTTACCCGTATTACCAAAGAAATTCGTGATGGCGCTTTTTTTGAACATGAAGTGCTGGTTGATGCGGTTGAAAAAGCCAAAGCCGCAAATGGTGCAGTGCATATTATCGGTTTGTTGTCTGAAGGCGGTGTGCATTCGCATCAGGATCATATTGTTGCCATGTGTGAGCTGGCGCTAAAACGTGGTGCTCAAGTCTATTTACATGCCTTTTTGGATGGACGTGATACGCCGCCAAAAAGTGCGCAGCCATCTTTAGAAAAGCTAGATCAGGTCTTTGCGCAATATCCAGATCAAGGTCGTATAGCCACCCTGATTGGTCGTTATTTTGCAATGGATCGTGACAATCGCTGGGATCGGGTTGAGCAAGCGTATCGTTTACTCACTGAAGGTGAAGCCGTTCGGGTCGTGAATAGTGCTGTTGAAGGTTTAGAACAAGCCTATGCGGCAGGTGAGAGTGACGAGTTTGTCAAAGCCACTCGGATTGGCGAGCTTGCCAAAGTTGAAGATGGTGATAGCATCGTATTTATGAACTTCCGTGCAGACCGTGCGCGTGAGTTAACACGAGCCTTTGTTGAAAAAGATTTCGCAGGATTTGAGCGTAAAGTTGTTCCTGCATTATCTAAATTTGTGATGCTAACCCGCTATCAAGCGACGATTGATGCGCCTGTAGCGTATATGCCAGAAGATTTGAAAAACTCAATTGGGGAATATTTGTCTGATTTAGGCAAAACCCAATTGCGCATTGCTGAAACTGAAAAGTATGCTCATGTAACGTTTTTCTTTAGTGGCGGACGTGAAGATGAATATCCGGGTGAAAAACGCATTTTGATCCCATCTCCAAATGTCGCGACTTATGATTTAAAACCTGAAATGAGTGCGTATGAAGTCACAGATGAATTAGTGAATGCAATTAATTCAGGTGAATATGATTTATTGGTGGTGAATTATGCCAATGGCGATATGGTGGGGCATACCGGCGTTTTTGATGCCGCGGTGAAAGCGGTGGAAGCGGTAGATCGCTGTCTAGGTCGTGTCTATGAAATGGTCATGGCAAACCACGGTCATATGTTGATTACAGCAGATCATGGTAATGTAGAACAAATGCAGGATTACCATAGTGGTCAGGTGCATACTCAACATACCACTGAAGCAGTTCCATTTATTTATGTTGGACCAACTCAGGCTGTGATTGCTGAGGGCGGGATTCTAGCTGATGTAGCGCCTACATTATTGCATTTGATGCATATTCCGGTACCTGCTGACATGCAGGGACGCAACTTATTGACCCTGACCCACGAATAAAAGGTGACTAAATGACGCAACACATGAAATTGGGTGCAATCTTTGCAGGCATTTTAATGTGTTGCAGCGCAGTCTCAACATTTGCAGCACCAATTGAGGCAGCAAGTGGGCTGGACTTTGATGAAGATACCGAACAGCATTATGTTGAAATTCCAGTCGATTCTATTCAACAATTTGTTCAGATTTATGGCATCGTCAAAGATAACTATGTCGATGTCAAACCTGATGAGGTTTTATTTCAGCAAGCAATAAAAGGCTTAGTAGGTGGGCTGGATCGTTATTCACGCTATTTATCTGCGGAAGATTATAAACAATTAATGCAATATACCGAAGGCGATTTGGCATCGGTTGATTTTGCGCTTGTATTTGAACAACACACCAAACAATGGCAGATTCGGGATCTAAAAGAAGGCTCAGATTCTTATAAATTAGGTTTAAGAAATGGTCAAAAAGTGATTAAGATTGATGACCAAATCATTCAAAATCTTAATCATGAACAAGTGCATGCACTTTTATATGGATCAATTGGCTCGACCTTACAAATTCAAACTTCATTGATGAATACGCCTCAAACCTTGGTGCGTAATAAAAAAATGGAAGCTGATATTCAGCCAGTACTCTTACATAATCAGGTTTTGGTTTTAAAAGTTAAAGTTTTTCAGCAAGATACTGCCAACGAAATTAAACGATTATTAGAAGAATACGATATATCCAAACTCAAAGCAGTATTAATCGATTTGCGTAATAATCCTGGTGGTTTGCTTTCAGCAGCCGTTGAAACTGCCGATTTATTTTTAAATCAGGGAGTTATTGTTTCGACCAAAAGTCGTTCGGAAGGAAATCAACAATTTCAGGCGCTACCCAGCAGCGAATTTCAAAAAGTAAAATTAGGGATCCTCATTAATCATCGTTCGGCATCAGCGGCTGAAGTATTTACTGCTGCCATGAAAGACCATAAACGTGCTTGGGTGATTGGCGAAAAGAGCTATGGTAAAGGCGTTGTACAAAAACTGTTCCCATTGCCAGATGGTGCAGCTTTACAGATGACGGTGTCGCATTATTACACGCCAAATGGCTCAATGATTGATGGTAAAGGCATACAGCCGAATATTCTGTATCCTTTACCAAATGAAATGCGTGATGAAAATTATCTGGATAATGTCGCTGAGGTTTTGCTCAAGCAAAAATAATCATCTGCATAAAAAAGTAATTTAAATCTCTTCAGTATCTAACCCAAATTTTTTCAGGCGATAGCGCAAAGATCGAAAAGTCATGCCTAGTTTTTTGGCCGCCAAAGTACGATTCCAATGCGTCAAATTGAGTGCATTTAAGAGAATCTCTTTTTCAACGTTTTCTAAATATTGTTCTAGCCCTTCATGTGGCAGTTTGTTGCCTGCCAATGTCGTAGGCACTGAGTGATTTGAATTTGCGCTAGAAAGATAATCAGAATGATGTTGAATCGGTGCCGTTGCTTGGCTATAACGAAAAGGCGCGGTTTGTAAGTGAGGTAAATCAATTTGATGGTCATCACTTAAAGTAATGGCGCGTTCCATCATATTACGTAATTCACGAACATTACCGGGGAAATATTGTTCTAATAAAAAAGCCTGAGCGCGTTCAGACAAAATCTTGACTGGAATTTCCCATTCAGCACACACTTTTTGAATAAAATGATGGGCTAGGAGTAAAATGTCCTGTCCACGTTCACGTAATGGAGGAAGTTCAAGATCCATCACATGAATACGGAAAAATAAATCCTGACGGAATTTACCTTGTTGTACCAATGTTTCAAGATCCTGATGACTGGCACTAATGACGCGAAAATCCACATCAATTTCGTGTTCAGAACCCACTGGACGAACTTTTTTCTCTTGTACAGCCCGTAACAGTTTAACTTGCATATTCAAAGGTAATTCGGCGATTTCATCCAGAAATAAACTACCGCCATGTGCCGATAAGATCAGACCTTGCTTGTCTTGAGTTGCACCGCTAAAACTTCCTTTCTTGTGACCGAATAGCTCACTCTCTAAAAGTTCACTGGGAATTGCGCCACAGTTAATGGCAATAAATGGGCCTTCGCTGCGATTACTTAAACGGTGCACCAGATTGGCGATCACTTCCTTGCCTGTGCCAGATTCTCCTGTGACAAAGACGGGTGCTTGTGAGCGTGCAATTTTCTTAAGCGTGGTGCGTAGTTGCTGGATTGGTGCAGAACGGCCAATGAGTAGTCTGTTTTCCAGACTATCTTCATCATTGATGATCTGCTTTTGTGGTCGATTAAAAGCTTTTTGTAATAATTGTTCTAAATGGATTTGGTTGACAGGCTTACTGACAAAATCAAAAGCACCTGCTTTAAGTGCTGCAATTGCAATATCCATGTTGCCATAGGCGGTTAATACTGCGATCGGCAAGTGACTCCAATGCTGTGTAACATAATGCACTAGATCTAGCCCATTGCCATCAGGCAGATTTAAATCAGTCAAACAGGCATCATAATTATTGTTTTGCAGAAGTTCTTTCGCCTGCGCAATACGATAAGCACAATGTGTTGCTATCCCCATACGTGCCAGCGTCATTTGCATTAACGCACAGAGATCTTCTTCATCATCAACCAGTAAAACCAGCGGTTGTTTATTCACCATAACCCCATGAAACCTAATATTATTTATCTTTTGTTGAGCATTGAATTCTAAAACATGCCCCTTTTTGTTGTTCCACATAACTGAGCTTGGCATGATTGGCTTCACACAGACTATGGGACAAATATAATCCTAAACCAGTTCCCTTGATTTCGGTACTAAAAAATGGCTTAAATAGTTGCGATATATCACGTTTTTCGATGCCATTGCCAAAATCAATCACATCAATGAATACTTCAGCTTGAACCATACGTACGGATAATACAATCTGATCAACATCTGGATCATTATGGCGTAATGCATTGCGAATCAGGTTGATTAAAACTTGGGTTAACTGTTTTGGATCAAATTGAACGATTACCTTCTCGGTCATCTCCAAGCGGATTTGATGTTGAACATCGGATAAATCTTCAGTCAGTAAATGAGACAAAAAACTATCTAACTCAATCAGCATCGGATGCGTGGTGTCATTACGCGCCATGCGCAATGTATCTTCAATAATATCATTGATACGTTTTGATTGTTTACTGATCATTTTTTGCAGTAAATGCTGCTGTTCAGATTCGCTGCCAATATACAGTTCATTGGCCTGTACAATCGCTGCCAATGGGTTACGAATTTCGTGGGCAATACTGGCGGAAAGTTGTCCTAAGGCGGCAAGTTTAAGCTGTTGAACCTGTTGATTGAGCTGCTGCACATCCTGCAAGCGCAATAAAATTAAAGCCTGATGAGGGACGATCAAGCGTTGTACCTTGATATGCACGTTATAAGTAGACAGTTGTGATTCAAAAATAAACTGTTCGCCGTCTTCTAGGGGATCAAATCTTAAGAGCTCAAATAAATCGGGCTGGGTTTTGGCCAACGGAAGTTGTTCATGCGCAAATAATGGCGGAATCCCCAACAGCGTACAGGCGGCTGGATTGCTGAGCACCACATGGTAGTTTTCATCTAATACCAGATAGCCATCATCAATTTGTTCTAAAATATAACGATTAATATTTTGAAGTTGATAAAGTGCTTGGGATTGACGAAAGCTAATATTTTCCAGAATTTTAAAATGTTTTACAGCAACCTGACCAATGCCATACATGACAAAAAACAAAAAAGCCAGTAAAGCACTATTTCCAATGGTGCTTAAATTATTATAATCAAAAAAACTTGAAAAAAACTGTTGATAGATCAGTGAAATAACAGCAAGAAGCGTGATCACCAAAGAGACTTTTTTGGGCAATAAAATCGCGGCAGAAAACACCGTAATAACATACAGCAAACTAATATTTAAATTTGGTGCGCCCAGAGAAAACGTCAGCAACCCCAATGCGATGACATCAACCACGAACAGTATAATCAGTTGACGATCAATCTGTCGTGGATAAAACTTAAACAATAAAAACTGAATCAGACTGGCTGCGCAATAAGCGATAAGCGTATAAAAATACAACACAGGCTGATTATAGTCGGCATTTAACTGCTCAGAAATGAGCTGAAAAATAATGATTAAACCTGTGACAATAAGCAGGCGGTAAAGGGTGTACCACAAACCTAAACGGTAAATCGTATAAGAAAGTGGCGTAGAAGATTGCGCCTGCATGATTGTATCTAACTCGAATACTTAAGGTTTGATGAGTCCGTAACGAATGGCAAGATGAGTGAGTTTGACATCACTATCAAGATCCAGTTTTTCAAAAATACGATAACGGTAAGTATTGACTGTTTTCACACTCACAAAAAGCTTATCAGCAATTTCCTGAGCGCTGATACAATTGACCACCATCATCGCAACTTGCATTTCACGTTCTGAAAGTGCATCAAAAGGCGATTGCTGAGTATCTGATAAATAAGAACTGGCTAGTTGTTCAGCAATATCAGCACTGAAATATTTACCGCCTTGCATGACTTTATTAATCGCTCTGACCATCTCGGTAATCGGAGCGCCTTTAGTAATATAGCCTTTGGCACCTGCCTTTAAGAGCAATGAGGGATAGGGTTCTTCTGCCAGTCCACTCACCGCGATAACTTTGGTTTCAGGTGCGGTTTGCAACAAGCGACGTGTAGTTTCGACCCCGCCAATGCCGGGCATATTCACATCAAGTAATACCACTTGAGGGTGTTGTTGACGCACTATGGCAATCGCTTCTTCGCCAGATTCTGCCTGTCCAATCACCTCAACACCAGTTTGATCTTCAAGCATACGACAGATCCCTGTACGTACTAATTCATGATCATCAACCACCAAAACTGTGATCACGCTGGCCTCCTTGGACTAAAAAAGATGTTTTTTTGTTACATAAAGCAAAATTTACTTGCAATGTAATGACAAAATTAGCAATCCTATTCACACAAGTTTGAGAGAATAGTTGTACACACTGCTGCCGTCATTATTTGCATGTCGTGCCTTCAAATGTAAGGCATAATGTAGGTAATAAGCAAATCTGTGTATACCCTGAGTTGAGTAATTGATCGTGAAAAATTCTAAAAAGTCATTAATGCATGTCTTGAGCATGTCTGTTTTGTTTGCACTAAGCTCGGCAAGTTATGCGGAGATTATTGTTAATCCTTCATCGGGGAACGGATCTGCGTCATTAAATTGGTCTTCAGATCAAGCCAGTCAGCTTTTAAATGATGATGGCGAGCTCGAAGCAAGTCCACAAGGTTCAACCAGTATTAGTACAACGGTGCGCAGTAATGGCGCTGCACCAGCCGCGAATACGAATGTTTCAATTTCATCTACCCCGAAAGTCGTGATTCGTGACACGAGTGGCTATGGCTCTCAGCCTTCTGTCAATGCCCGTGCAGCATTGGTGATGGATGCTCAGACGGGTGAAGTACTGTATAGCAAAAATACCAATACAGCCTTTCCTATAGCATCTCTGACTAAACTAATGACGGCTGTGGTGACGTCGGATGCACGTCTCGATATGTCTGAAGAAATCACCTTACAGCAAATCGATTTTGCAGGTGCAGGTGGTAAAAACTCTAGCTCAACGCTACGTGCGGGCGATACCATGAATCGTGCTGAAGTATTGTTGTTTGCTTTAATGAAGTCTGAAAATCCTGCGGCAGCGGCTTTAGCGAGAACTTATCCTGGTGGACGTAGTGCCTTTGTGGCTGCGATGAATGCTAAAGCACGTCAGTTAGGTATGACGTCAACGCATTATGTCGAGTCTACAGGTCTAGATCCGCATAATGTGGCTTCTGCACGTGATCTGGGGATTTTAGCCAGTGCAGCCTCTCAATACGGTTTGATTCGTCAGTTTTCAACGACCCCGACCTATGACTTTAATCTAGGCTATCGCGTACTGAAGTCTAACAACACTAACGCATTAGTGCGCAATGGTGGCTGGAATATCAATCTGTCTAAAACAGGTTATATTAATGAAGCAGGGCGTTGTGTGGTGATGCATACGACTGTGAATTCGCGACCAGCAGTGGTGGTGTTATTAGGTGCATCAAGTTCACAGGCACGTACCAATGATGCAACTAATTTATTGACTTGGTTATCTCAACAACCAAAACGTCTTTAGCAGATTTTAAAAAATTTGATGTCATTTTAAATTTACGATCAATATGTCTATAATAAAAAAACCAGTTGCAAGCAACTGGTTTTTTTATGTCAAATCTAAACTTACATATTGGACAAAATAGAGTCTTTCACTTGAGTCATAGTGGCATCAATCGATAGCATGACGGCATCTGCACATTGTTTGATTGCAGTATCAGGGTCTTTTAAGCCGTTGCCTGTCACTGTACAAACAATTACAGAACCTTCTGCAATTTTACCCGCTTTGATGTCACGAATCGCACCACCAATCGATGCCGCAGAAGCAGGTTCTACAAACACACCTTCATACATAGACAGTAAACGTTGTGCTTCAAGAATTTCGCTATCCTGAAGTTCATCAAACCAGCCTTTAGAATCACGAACCACTGCTTTTGCATGGTTCCAGCTTTGTGGATTACCAATACGAATCGCTGTTGCGACTGTTTCAGGTTGTTCAACAGGTGCGCCACGTAAGAAAGGAGCTGCGCCCGAAGCCTGATAACCCACCATGGTTGGTAAGCCTTCTGGTTTAGGACCTGTGAACTGATCTGTTGCAGCATCATAGATGACTTGTTCAAATTGATCTGCAGGCTGATTCGCCACTGCTTCGGTATAACCCATCCAGTGTGCCGTGATATTACCTGCGTTACCCACTGGCAAGCAGTGATAATCAGGCGCACGACCCAATGCTTCTACAATTTCATAGGCAATGGTTTTTTGACCTTGCAAGCGATAAGGGTTAATCGAGTTAACAATGGTGACAGGAGCTTGGTCAGCCACTTCTTTCACCAGACGCATACCATCGTCAAAGTTACCACGGATTTGCATGGTGATTGCACCATACATCATGGCTTGCGCCATTTTACCCATTGCGATTTTGCCTTCTGGAATTAAGACAAACGCTTTGATGCCTGCACGTGCAGCATACGCCGCTGCCGCCGCAGAAGTGTTACCTGTAGATGCACAGATAATCGCTTTAGAGCCATCTTCAACCGCTTTGGTGACAGCCATGGTCATACCACGGTCTTTGAATGAACCTGTTGGGTTTAAACCTTCATATTTCACATAGATTTCAACATCTTTACCAATCAGACGTGGAATATTCTCTAGTTTAATCAGTGGGGTATTTCCCTCTCCTAAAGAAATAGCACGGGTCGTTGCTGAAACTGGCAAACGGTCACGATAACGATCAACAAGACCGGTATAACGATTGGCATTAGACATGAGATGATGTTCCAAATGTGAGGTAGAGCTGGTGAGAGGGGAGTGACCCTCTCCACCTGTTTAACTATCCAGCGATTCTAAACGAATTCGCACGATTTCGCCATGAATTGCAGGCAAAGCCTGAATTTTGGCAATCGCGTCATCCATTTTTGACTCAACGACGGGGTCAGTTAAGATCACGATCGGGATTAAGTCTTTTAAACGAGATTGTTGCATGATGGCATCGATGCTGATGCCAGCACGACTGAGAATCGTCGTGATATCTGCAAGTACGCCTGTCTGGTCTTCGGCATCGACACGTAGATAATACCCAGTAGTCATTTCTTCGCGATTGAGGATAGGTAAATCTGTCAAAGCTTCAAAAGCCAGTTGAGGAATCGTTCCAGCACCATCTTCGGTATAAGAAATATCGCGTACAATATCCACAATATCCGCAACTACAGCAGAGGCGGTTGGGCCTGCGCCTGCACCTGCACCATAATATAATGTTGGGCCAACTGCATGAGCTTGTACAAGCACTGCATTTTTGACTCCATTGACATTTGCAATCAGTTGTTCTTCTGGAATAAGTGTCGGGTGAACACGAAGTTCAATACCATGTTCAGCACGGCGTGCAATACCGAGGTGTTTAATACGGAAGCCAAGATCTTCTGCGTATTTGACATCCTGTGCGGTAATTTTACTAATCCCTTCGGTATAGACTTTGTCAAACTGTAGCGGAATACCAAATGCACAAGACGCCAGAATCGTCAGCTTATGTGCAGCGTCAATCCCTTCAACGTCAAAAGTTGGATCAGCTTCGGCATAACCGAGTTGTTGAGCTTCTGCGAGCACTTCGGTAAAGGCACGACCTTTATCGCGCATTTCAGTCAGGATAAAGTTACCGGTACCGTTAATAATGCCTGCAAGCCATTCAATACGGTTGGCAGCCAAACCTTCACGAATAACTTTGATAATCGGGATACCGCCTGCAACGGCTGCTTCATAGGCGATCTGAACTGCATTATCTTCAGCAGCTTTAAAGAGTTCATTGCCATGTTCTGCAAGCAGGGCTTTATTGGCAGTCACGACCTGTTTGCCATGCTTGATGGCTTCCATAATCACTTCATATGCAGGATGGATACCGCCCATGACTTCAACAACTACATCAACGTTGGGTTGACGTACGATTTCCATTAAATCTGCACTTTGCTGAATGCCTTCGAGTTCAAGATCGGGACGAGGACGGCGAGTGCCAACATGGGTAATTTGAATTTCACGGCCGGTGCGACGTTTAATTTCAGCGGCGTTTTCTTGTAATAGTTTAAGGGCTCCACCACCCACGGTTCCAAGACCGAGTATTGCCAGACGAACTGGTTTCACGTCACACTCCATACATGCATTAAAAAATAAACAAGGCTAGATCATAGCTAAAAAAAGCGCCAGACTCTAGGGCGAAGTGTGTTTTATCTTCGCCCGGAGTCAAATTTTTATAAGTGATGGGGATTGCTGTGAATATTTATTTTTCCAGTCGTTTTACCAACTCATCTGGTGTGAGATATCCACCCAGATATTGACCATCACTGTTGTAAATTGCAGGCGTTCCATTGACCCCAATATTTAGACCCAGTTGATATTGTTCATGCACCGGGTTTTTACATTGTGGAGCTTGTACCGGTAAGCCTTGAATAGACTGATCAAATGCAGCTTTACGGTCTTCACTACACCAGATCGCTTGCATGGTTGGCATAAATTGTTCACCACGAGGCCATGCAATATAGCGAACTTCAATCCCTTTGCTGGTGATCTCACTGAGATGTTCATGTAATTTGTGGCAATACGGGCAGCTCGAATCGGTAAACACGTAAATCACATGTTTGGCTTTACCATTCGTGGCTGGGTACACAATTAAATCTTCAGTTTTGAGTGCTGCAAATAATTTTTTATTTTCTGAAGATTGCAGTGCATCACCGACATTGGTCAGTTCTTTGTCACCTAAACGAATAACTTCCCCTTGAATAATATATTTGCCGTCATTGGTGGCATACACAGAACTCATGCCTTCCAGATTCACCCAATATAAATTGGGAACTTCGGTCGGTTTGATATCAATGACTTTAGCCTGAATATTGGCTTTTTTAAATTGTTGTTGTAGCGTGGTGATTAAACGTTGCTGGGCATTACGTTCACTGAGCGTTGAGGCTTCACCTGTCGCGGGCGCACTGGCTGTTAAAGTATCTTGTTTTTGTGCTGAGTTTTCTTTAGAGCAAGCTGAAAGGGCAAGAGCTGTTGCCACTGTACATGCTAAAAAAAGACGAGATCGGGTAAACAACATAGACGACCCTTTTATCAAAATTCTAAATCGGAAAGGGCTAAGAATAGCAAAAAAAACAAACAGCCATGTGGTTTATTGCACATCAACTGTAAAAAATAATGGCTAAATTTGTAGAGTTGATCACATTATTTTGAGGGTTAATTAATCATTGTATTTTAACCACGTGGATGATGCTGAGCATGGAGTTGTTGCATACGAACCTGTGCGACATGGGTGTAGATTTGAGTTGTCGATAAATCACTGTGTCCCAACAGCATTTGCACTACACGTAAGTCAGCGCCATGATTAAGCAAATGCGTGGCAAAGGCATGACGCAAGGTATGTGGAGATAAATCGGCTTGAATATTGGCCTGTAAGGCATAACGCTTAATGGCATACCAAAAATTTTGTCGGCTCATAATGCCACCATGTTGAGTGAGAAATAAATAGTCCGTGCTGCTTTTATATAAATGAGGGCGAGATTGCGCAAGATAATGCTCGACCCACTGTGTTGCAAATTGTCCCATGGGAATGAGTCGTTCTTTATTGCCTTTGCCTGTAATACGTAAATAACCCTGTTTTAAATTAATTAAATCCAGCCTTAGATTTAAGAGTTCCGTGACACGTAAGCCACAGGCATATAAAACCTCTAGCATAGCGCGGTCACGAAGTCCTAACGCAGTTTCGGTGTCTGGTGCTTGTATCAGCGCTTCGACATCCTGTTCTGATAAGTCTTTAGGTAAGGCGCGTCCCAGTTTAGGACTTTTATGATTGGCCATCGGATTGTCTGTACGTAATTTTTGCTCACGTAAAAATTTATAAAATTGACGTAATGCGGACAGACAGCGTGCAATGGAACGCGGACTTTTACCAAGTTTGGTCAGTTCAATCATGACCTCCGAGACATCATGACTTGACCAATTGGTCAAATTAACAGCAGATAAACTACCGCACTGGATTAAATCACTTAAATACGCATTGCGCGTATGTGGGCTGACGCTCTGAGCGACCAGATAATCACGAAAACCCTGTAAAAAACTAAATTGTTCAGGGATATTTACAGCCGCAGGAATACGAGGTTTTTTGCTGATAGTCATCTTTTTATCTCTTGCATGATCAGCACTTTAGGTGAAAAGTCACGCGCTGTCGAGCCTCTATTCGGGATGAGAATTGTAATTCTTCCTTATTTGTTAATTATTCTCATTTGACGTTATACTATATAAAAGAGTTCAGGATCAGATGCGGTGCGTTTATCAGAGTTAAAAGTTAAGCAAACTGCCATCATCACCAAGGTCAATCGTACCGTAGATGGCAATGCAGATCAGCAAGACCTTGTCGCAAGTCGCTTGGAAACACTTGGTTTTGTTCCGGGTGAGAAAATTGAAGTCATCACCAAAGGTGTATTTGGAGGAGATCCGATTCTTGTCCAGTTAGGTTTTACGCGCTTTGCGCTGCGTAAAATTGAAGCTGAAAAGATTGAAATTAGCCAGAACGATGGAGTTCCAGCATGAGTGAAGTGCTTCGTGTCGCCCTTGTTGGAAATCCAAACTGCGGTAAAACTTCTCTGTTTAACCAACTGACTGGAACTCGTCAAAAAGTGGCGAACTATGCGGGTGTGACAGTTGAACGCAAAATAGGTTTTTTTGAATTACCTTCAAACAGAACGGTACGGGTATTGGATTTGCCGGGTACCTATAGTTTGACTGCCACCAGTCCTGATGAAGCCATTACCCGTGATGTTTGTTTGGGTAAAATTGAAGGTGAAGAGCAACAGGATGCATTTTTATGCGTGGTCGATGCGACCAACTTGAAGCTGCATTTAGGCTTGGTGCTTGAAGTTTTGGAGCTGGGTCGTCCTGTTCTGGTTGTACTGAACATGATGGATGAAGCGCGTCGTCGTGGAATTCAGGTCAATGCTCAAAAACTCTCTGAGCGTTTGGGTGTTCCAGTCGTTGAAACTGTGGCTGTGCGAAATGCAGGGGTTGAAACCCTTAAAACTGCGCTAGACCAAAATAAGTTTAGTGTGCCGCATACTGAACTCAGTGGTCTCAAAGGTACTCATCACCAGAAAATTGAAACCATTCTGAACGATGTCGTACATTATGTTGATCAGGAAGATAAGCGTTCTGATTTTCTAGATAAAATCTTTTTGCATCCTGTTTTAGGTCTGCTTAGTCTTGCGATCTTGATGTTTGTGGTGTTTCAGGCGGTATTTGCTTGGGCAGCGCCATTCATGGATGGTATTGAAGCATTCTTTGGTTGGTTAGGCGAAGTGGTTGGTAGCTTTATTACTCAACCCTTGCTGCACAGTCTAGTCGTCGATGGAATTATTGCAGGCGCAGGCGCAGTGGCTGTGTTTCTGCCCCAGATTTTGATTTTGTTCTTTTTTATTTTGGTTCTGGAAGAGTCGGGTTATTTACCACGCGCGGCTTTTTTACTCGATAAACTGATGTTTAAAGCAGGCTTGAGTGGTCGGGCGTTTATTCCGCTATTGTCCAGTTTTGCTTGTGCGATTCCTGGCATTATGGCAACGCGGAGTATCAGTGACCCGCGTGATCGTTTTACCACGATTATGGTCGCACCACTGATGACCTGTTCGGCTCGCTTACCTGTCTATGCTTTGCTGATTGGTGCATTTATTCCAAATCAAACGGTCTGGGGTATTTTTAATCTGCAAGGATTGGTGCTTTTTGGTTTATACATGGCAGGAATTTTAAGCGCACTACTGGTTTCATTTGTGATGAAATTCTTTCAAAAAGATAAATCACAGCATGCTTTGTTGATGGAATTGCCTAGTTATCGTTTTCCAAACCTGAAAAGTGTGGGAATTGGTTTATTGGATCGTGCCAAGATTTTCTTGAAGCGTGTTGGTGGCATTATCTTCGCGTTATCAGTGTTGTTGTGGTTTTTATGTACATTTCCACAACCACCAGAAGGTGCGACCTTACCTGCGATTGATTACAGTTTCGCAGGCATGTTAGGACACTTGATTCAGCCTTTGTTTGCGCCTCTTGGTTTTAGTTGGCAAATCTGTATTGCGTTGATTCCAGCGATGGCGGCACGTGAAGTCGTGGTTGCCGCATTGGGAACCGTCTACGCACTTTCAGCGACGGGTGGCGATGATGCGGTTGCGCAAAGTCTCAGTCAGTTAATTAGTGCACCAGATACAGGTTGGTCACTGGCGACAGGCTTGTCATTATTGGTGTGGTTTATCTATGCGCCTCACTGTCTGGCAACTTTGGCGACGGTGCGTCGTGAAACAGGTTCGTGGAAATTTGTGGCGATTATGACGGGTTATTTATTTGGTTTGGCTTATCTGATGTCATTCCTGACCTATCAAATTGCATCACGGTTTTTTATTTAAGGCGTATGTTCTGCGCTCAACGGAGGCTGAAATGATTGAATATTTGATTATTGCGGTGTTGGTGATTTGGAGTGCCTTGGTGGTATTTAAAAAGGTCTTTCCGAAAACATCCAGTGCAACATTTTCTGCGTTGTCGGTCTTTTGTGAACAGCGCGGTTGGCATGTGCTGGCCAAGTGGCTAAAACCTAAAATGTCGGTAGGTTGTGCAGGCGGCTGTGGTTGTTCAAGTGATGACAAGCCGATGATTAAGAATAATGAAGTTAAACCCGTAAAATGGCATTAACGATTGAATGAAGATATTGTGCAAAAAGCCATCAACTTGATGGCTTTTTTACGCGCTGACACAAAAAACGATGAATAAAATGAAAACTGAAAAAGTATTCAAAACTTAGAAATGCTAACATTTTGCATTCAATTCTGGCATCGATATGCGGAGCAAACATGCTAATACAACGGGGCGGATTAAAAGTCGTAGCAGGACTTGGTATTTCAGGGGTGTCTGCTGTGAATTTTCTACATGAACAAGGTTATCGGGTTGCGGTAACTGACTCACGTGAAACACCACCCGGTCATGATCAGATTCCTGCCGAAGTCAAAACCAGTTTTGGTCAACTGGATCTGGAATTGCTCCTACAAGCCGAAGAAATTATTTTAAGTCCAGGGCTTGCGCCGCAACTTCCCGAAATTCAACAGGCCATTGCAAAAGGCATTCCAGTGGTTAGTGATATTCAATTATTACGTCGCGCTACAGATGTGCCGATTGTGGCGATTACAGGTTCAAATGCAAAAAGTACAGTAACAACATTAATTGGGCAAATGTCACAGGATGCAGGGCGTAAGGTTACAGTAGGGGGGAATTTAGGGCGTCCTGCGCTTGATTTACTCAAAGACCAGCCTGAATTAATTGTACTGGAATTATCCAGTTTTCAACTGGAAACCACGTCGAACTTGAATGCGGCTGTGGCAGTTGTGTTGAATATGAGTGAAGATCATTTAGACCGTCATGGTGATATGTTCGGTTACCATAAAGCCAAACATCGTATTTTTCAGGGCGTCAAAAAAGTTGTTTATAACCGCGATGACAGTCTGACTCGACCTTTAGTGCCTGATCAAACGCCGATGCAAAGTTTTGGCTTAAATGCGCCTGATCTTAATCAATACGGCATTTTACGTGAAGATAATGGTACGTTGTGGTTAGCACGAGGTCGTGAACGTTTGATCAAAAGCTCCGAACTGTATATTCAGGGAACGCATAATGTTGCCAATGCACTGGCCTGTCTGGCTCTAGGGGAAGCGATTGGCTTACCACGAGATTCGATGCTAGAGACCTTAAAGCAATTTAAAGGCTTGGAGCATCGCTGTGAATATGTCAAAACCGTGCATGGTGTACGTTATTATAATGACTCCAAAGGAACCAATGTCGGTGCGACACTTGCTGCGATTGATGGTTTGGGTGCCGCGATTGAACCGCAACAAGGCAAAGTGGTGGTGATTTTAGGTGGGCAGGGCAAAAGTCAGGATTTCAGCTTACTTAAAGCTTCGGTGGCTAAATATGTCAAAGCAGCGATCCTGATCGGTGAAGATGCGCCAATACTGCAAACTGCCTTACAGGGTAGTACAGAATTGATTCAGGCACAAAGTTTGAAGCAAGCGGTCGAATTGGCTCAAGCGAAAACAACTGAACATGATGTTGTATTATTATCGCCTGCATGTGCAAGTTTTGATATGTTTACAGGCTATCCAGACCGTGGGTATCAGTTTGTCGCTTGTGTAAATACACTGGTTTAATCAGAACAAAAAATAAGGAAGATGCGATGGCTGGCTTTGCTCAGACAACCATAACCAAACTTAATCAGCTCTATGATCGCTGGATCCCCAAATTTCCTGCGGAAATGACTGCTAGAAATTTGCTGATTTTCTGTGTGGTATGTTTGTTGTGTATCGGCTCGGTTATGGTGGCTTCTGCTTCCATGCCTTATGCTGAATATATGCATGAAAATCCATTTCATTACGTGGTTCGTCATGCAATCTCGATTGCCAGTGCAGCAGTCATTGCTTATTTGGTCTACAAGGTTCCACTCAATCTCTGGTTTAGAAACACTTTTCCTTTGTGGTTGATTACGATTGTACTGCTACTGGCGGTATTGGTGATTGGTACAGAAGTGAATGGCTCCAAGCGCTGGATTCGATTGGCAGGTTTTACTTTGCAGCCGACAGAAGTGGCGAAAGTGATGATGGCTATTTTTACCGCTGATTATGTGGTACGCCGTGCCAAAGAAGTCCGTACCCATTGGAAAGGCCTAGTGCGCTTGAGTGGAATTATGGCGATTACTGTCGGTTTGATTATTGCCGAGCCTGATTTGGGCGCGACAGTGGTTATTGTCCTGATGATGGTGGGGATCTTCTTTTTGGCAGGGGCGCCGCCTACTCAGTTTGCCATTATGCTCGGTGCGGTATTGATGGGAATTGGTTTCCTGATCGTATTTGAGCCATATCGAATGGCACGTGCACTTTCTTTCACCAATCCGTGGGCAGATCCCTTAGGAACGGGTTATCAGTTGTCCAATGCCCTAATGGCTTTTGGACGTGGTGAATGGTTTGGAACAGGTCTGGGGCATAGTGTTCAAAAACTTTCTTATTTACCTGAAGCCCATACAGACTTTATGCTGGCGGTATTAGGCGAAGAATTTGGTTTTGTGGGTATTTCGCTGGTCATGGTTTTGTCTTTTGGCATGTTGGCTTGTTGTATCAAGATTGGACATCGCGCGTTAAAACACAATTTCTTGCGTGCAGGTTATCTGGCATACGGCATCAGTATTATTTTCCTGCTTCAGATTCTGGTGAATGCAGGCATGAATATGGGCTTAATGCCGACCAAAGGTTTAACGCTACCTTTTATTAGTTATGGAGGAACATCGCTGATGATGTGTGCCGCCATGATCAGTTTGGTGCTTAAAATTGATTCTTCTACTCAGCAAGTTAACCCAAACCGAGAAGAATCCAATTTCTAATGATTGAACAGCAAGACCAATCAACCCAGATGAAATCTGGGTTTTTTATGGGTTAAAGGAAGGTGCCGCTCAGTTCGGTCTGATGCGGAATCTGGTCAATATTCCATTGAGCCACTGCTTGTTTTAGCATATTTGAAGGGATATCTAGCTCAACAGGTGATTGGTGTAATGCTTCGATTGCTTGTGCTAATAATAAGGATGCCTGTTTTAGATCGAGTGCCTGTGCCAGATTTTGTTTGGAAAGCTTTTGACCATTGGCATTCATGGCTAAAGGCAGATGCATATAGCTTAAACGCGGATAACCGAGTAACTGACCTAACCAGATTTGCCGTTCGGTATTATCGAGCAAATCTGCGCCGCGAACAATGTGTGTAATACCTTGCAAATAATCATCCACGACCACAGCCAGTTGATAATTAATAATGCCATCACGGCGTTTTAGCACAAAATCGCCCAAATCGTGTTGGAGATGACTGCAATGTTGACCTTGCAAACGGTCATTAAAACAGATGCATTCGTCATTCACCTTAACCCGAATTGCCTGATCGTTAAAATCCAGATTAAGATTGCGACATGTACCCTGATAAATGGCATTTGAACCCAGCATTTTTCGGGTACATTGGCAGGCATAAACCAAATGTTGCTGTTTGAGTTGTTCAATGACTTGTTCGTAGATTGGCAAACGTTGACGCTGAAAAATAATCTCGCCATCTACTTCAAAACCAAAAGCAGCAATGCTGTTTAGAATATGTGTTTCACTATCAGGATAGATGCGTGGGATATCAGTATCTTCGATCCGAACTAGCCAAGTTCCCTGTTGTGATTTGGCATCACAATAACTGGCGACGGCGGTAATCAGTGAACCAAAATGTAGAGGACCTGTTGGAGAGGGCGCAAAGCGACCAATGTAGTGGCTACGCGAAACATGAGTATCGACGCTGTTTCGTTGTGGCACAAAAGCCGAGCATTGCTCGGCTGTGTTGTCATTCACGGTCATGGTTAGCCGTTATTTTGCTTCTCTTTGATTTCAGCAAGTGTTTTGCAGTCGATACATTGAGTCGCGGTTGGACGTGCTTCAAGACGACGCAGACCAATTTCAATACCACACGTTTCACAGTAGCCATAATCGCCTGATTTGATGTCTTCTAGCGATTGCTCGATCTTACGAATCAGTTTACGTTCACGGTCACGGGTACGCAGTTCAATTGCGAACTCTTCTTCTTGTGTCGCGCGGTCATTGACGTCTGGTAGTGCTGTAGATTCGTCTTGCATGGTGTTCAGGGTACGATCTACTTCAGACATCAATTCTGCTTTCCATGCCTGAAGAATTTTACGGAAGTGCTCAAGTTGCCCATCCGACATGTATTCTTCGTTTTTCTTTGGTTGATAAGGTTCAATACCAAATAAACTTGCAGTGGTGCCCCCTTCAGCAGCCTTTGGCTTTGCTTTACGCGGACGTTTTGCTGCGGTTTTATCACCGTCTAAAACATCGGTGTTTTCGTCCAAGACCTGGTTTTGGTTGTCATTCGCCATATAGGGCATTCCTCATCATACACGTACTATCTATACGCAAAAAATATGGTGGTATGCAAGTGTTTTTTATTCCATCCCGTCGGCGTATTTTCGATCGGGGTCGTCATCATATAGATTTTTTTTGCAAGATGATAGTCATCTGAGACGGCTTTTCGTTGCAAAGCTTTTCTACAGAGTGAAGAACATAATCCAAAACGAAAAAAATAGAAAGTTAATAGCCTGATATTTCTGTATTTATAAGGTGGTTGATGTGCTCCAGACGTTGCACCACAGTTTCAAACGTTCCGTTTGTTTTAAGTTTCATGACACGATAACCGGGTGCAACTGCATCAAGCGCAAATTGCTCGCTACACGGCTTAAATTGCACACTGGTCGATGGGGTAGATAAGCATTCAATATGTTGCCAAAAATTGCTCGAATTCTGATGCACATGACCATACAAAATCGCTTTCACTTGCTTAAAGCGTTCCAGTAAATTAAATACAGCCTGACTATTTTTAAGTTTGTGTTGATCGATCCATTTGGAATGCATCTCAAAGGGATGATGATGGCACGCTAAAATAGTGGGATGAGCTTGATGTTGTTCCAGTAAATCAGTCAATTGTTCAAGTTGAGATGTAGAAACCAAACCATCGACCCGGTTGCTGACCGCAGTATTCAATAAAATAATACGCCAGTTGCCTAATTCGATTAAAACAGGCTGTTGAGGGTTTTCTTGATGAAAAGGAAAGTATTTTTCATCGTCATGATTTCCTGGGGTATGGAAAAAAGGAATCCCCAACTGCTGCATAAAATGCAGATAACGTTGATAGGTTTTAGGTCTTGGTGCTTGTGCCAAATCACCTGTATGAATAATGGCATCAGCTTGCGGATAATGTTGTTGAATGTGAGTCATCACTTCATGAAAACTTTGTTCAGGATTCATACCAACAAACTCGTGCTCAGGTTGTTCGAGCAAATGCGTGTCCGTGATTTGAATCAGGACATATTCTTGAGCTGAAGTTGGCACAACCTGAAAACTCACGGATTACCCCTTAGTATTTTTTGTCATTTTAATTTTTTGATTTAACCATTGTAACGCCATAATCACAGGCGCATTTTTGAGACGACCATGAGCAAAAAGCGGCTGTAACTGGTGATAGTCAAAAATATGCAATTGAATATTTTCGCCCTCATCCGCAAGACCATGTACACCACCATGCTCTGGTAAGTCAGTCTCAGCAGCATAAAGATGAAACACTTCAGAACATGCGCCAGCCGATGGATAGAAGCTAAATAAATGCTCGAGTTCATCAATCTGACAACCAGACTCTTCCAGACTTTCACGACGGATACAGCTTTCAGGGGATTCATCACCATCCAAAACCCCAGCAATGATTTCAAGTTGCCATGGGGAATCTGGATCATCGATTGCACCGACTCGAAATTGCTCAATCAAGGCAAATCGTTGTTGTGCATCATTATAAAGCAGAACGCCTGCGGCTGTCTTGCGCTGGATGAGTTCTCTTTGAATTTGAGGAATAAAATCATTTTGATTAAACATGCGGTGTTGCAGGCTGACTTTTTCAACCTGTACAAATCCACGGAACACATATTCACGTGAATGAATCTTTACATCTTGCTGAGAAAAAGTAGCGTGTTCAACGATGTCCATAGGTCAAAATTAGGATGAAATACAAGTATTTCATCCTAACCGAGATCAAATTAAACACAAACGCTTTTTTGGTCCCTTTAAACTTTCTGGTATAGTTTTTGACCATTTTCGTGATAAGCGGTTTTCATGGCTTTGAGACCTGCTTCAACTTCTGAATCTTCAGATGTCGAGGATGCCGCATGGCTTAAGTTTTGAGCATAATCACGCACATTCTGGGTGATTTTCATAGAGCAAAACTTAGGGCCGCACATCGAGCAGAAATGTGCTGACTTATGTGCTTCTTTTGGCATGGTTTCATCGTGCATGCTACGCGCCGTATCTGGATCAAGTGCCAGATTAAACTGATCTTCCCAACGGAACTCAAAACGTGCTTTAGACAGAGCATTATCACGCGCTTGCGCACCCGGATGACCTTTGGCTAAATCCGCTGCATGCGCTGCAATTTTATAAGTAATAATGCCATCTTTAACATCTTTCTTATTTGGCAAGCCGAGATGTTCTTTCGGTGTGACATAGCACAACATCGCTGTCCCATACCAACCAATCATGGCTGCACCAATCGCAGAAGTAATATGGTCATAGCCCGGTGCAATGTCAGTCGTCAAAGGGCCAAGCGTATAAAATGGCGCTTCTTTGCAGACTTCAAGCTGTAAATCCATATTTTCCTTGACCATATGCATTGGCACATGTCCCGGGCCTTCAATCATGACTTGCACATCATGTTCCCATGCGCGATGAGTGAGTTCACCTAGTGTTTTTAATTCTGAAAATTGAGCTTCGTCGTTGGCGTCCTGAATACAACCCGGACGCAAGCCATCGCCTAGACTAAAGGATACGTCATAGGCTTTCATGATTTCACAGATTTCATCAAAATGTGTATACAGGAAGTTTTCCTGATGATGTGCCAGACACCACTGTGCCATAATTGAACCACCACGGGAGACGATGCCTGTCAAACGATTGGCAGTCATTGGAACATAGCGTAATAGAACGCCAGCATGAATGGTGAAATAATCCACGCCCTGTTCAGCTTGTTCAATTAAGGTATCCTTAAAAATTTCCCAATTCAGGTCTTCTGCGACACCATTGACTTTTTCTAAGGCTTGGTAGATTGGCACTGTTCCGATTGGTACAGGTGAATTGCGGATAATCCATTCACGGGTTTCATGAATATTTTTACCTGTCGATAAATCCATGATGGTATCTGCACCCCAACGGGTTGCCCAAGTCATTTTTGCGACTTCTTCATCAATGGATGAACCGAGTGCCGAGTTACCGATATTGGCATTGATCTTGACCAGAAAATTACGTCCGATAATCATCGGTTCACATTCTGGATGGTTAATATTGGCAGGAATAATCGCGCGTCCTTCAGCCACTTCCTGACGGACAAACTCAGGCGTAATTTCGGTTAAGTTTTTGGCACCAAAGTTTTGTCCTGCGTGTTGGCGCATATCAACACCTTCACGTTGACGCTGATTTTCACGAATCGCGATATATTCCATTTCAGGGGTAATAATGCCTTGTTTAGCATAATGCATCTGGGTGACATTTTTACCTGTTTTGGCGCGGCGTGGGTTTTGAATATGGGCAAAGCGAATTTCAGCGGTGCGAATATCTTTTAGACGCTCTTGACCAAATGTTGAAGTCAAACCAGAGAGTACATCGGTATCCTGACGCTCTTCAATCCAGGTTTGACGTACAGACGGCAAACCTTGATTCAAATCAATCTGAATATTCGGGTCGGTATACACGCCAGAAGTGTCATACACAATAACAGGTGGATTATGTTCACCACCTAGACCTGTTGGAGTATCGGTAAGGGCAATTTCACGAAAAGGAACTTGGATATCCGAACGCGAACCCTGAATATACACTTTACGTGAAGCAGGTAAAATGCGGGTGAGATCTTTGGCATCTTGTTCATGTTGTGCTGTTGCTTGTGCATATTTTGTGGGTGCATCAGCAGGGGAAAGATTCGTTAATTGGTTCATCGCTTTAATCCTTTGGCAGAACAATTACGAATCAAGCAACCAAAAAACGGAAATTAACTGATCGAAACAGATCAATAGCATATAAAAGTTTTTTAGATGGCTTGATTCCTACGCAGGTCTTAACCTGATCAGGTTCAACGGTACTTGGGATCAAATCTAGTCAAAGTGTAGATTTACCCAATCTCAGCGAGTGATTACTCGCGCTCCGTCAAGCATGCTTAAATACTAACATGGATTGACTACAATTCCCCACACCCTACGGATTGTATTTTTAACTGGTTTTTCTTAGTCTTAGTGGGCAACTTTTTCAGGATTGATATACGTTTCATGGCCATAAAAAAAATACTGCTCATGACCAGTTTATGTGGTGTTTCCATTTCGAGCTTTGCACTTGATTTAGTCCAAGCTTATGATCGTGCCAAGAAAAATGATCCTGCATGGCAGGCCAATGTATATCAATTCGAAGCAGATAAGCTCAATCTGGGGTTGGCCACAGGTAATTTGCTCCCCACTGTGACGCTCACAGGAAATATCACTCGTAATCATCAAACCACCAAACGTGGAGATTTTGGCGACTTAGGTGGTATAGAAGGTTCAGAAGAATTTTCCAATGCATTAATTAGTAATACTTCAACCCAAAAGCAAATTGCCTTAAATGCACGTCAACCTCTATTTCGTGTTGATGCTTGGGAAGGTTATAAACAGGTCAAGACATCGGTTTTACTCAGTGAAGTCACTTTAAAATTACAAAAACAAGAACATGTCTTAAATGTTGCACAGGCTTATTTTGATGTTTTACGACAACAATCTTTAACGGCTGCATATTTGCAGGAAGAAAAAGCTCTGCTTGAACAACTGAATATGATGAATGCCAAACTCACAGAGGGTTTAGTGGCACGTAGTGACGTCAGTGAGGCGGATGCACAATATCAAAATGCCCGTGCTAATCGGATTGGGGGACAAGTTCAGTTAATGTTGGCTCAAGAGAAACTTAGCCAGTTTATTGGCACCTATCAAAATGAAAAACTGGCTGTGTTAACGGATGATTTTCAGTTTCAAAGGCCGTATCCAGCGCAAATGGATGCTTGGCTGACCTTAGCGCAAAGCCAAAATTTATCGATTCAACAGGCACGCTTACAACAACAATATGCCGATGATGCTCGCCGTGTGGAAAAAGCGGCCATTTATCCACAGATTGATGCGGTTGCCAGTTATGGTTATACCAAACAAACCCCAGAAACCCTGATTTCCAATGATGGCAAGTTTGACCAGATTGGGGTGGAAATGAACTGGAATCTCTTTAATGGTGGACGAACTCGAACCTCAATAAAAAAAGCACAAATGGAACTGAGTAAAGCCCAGTTTCAGCTTGATTCAGCCAAACGTAATGCTGCGGTTGAAGTTAAACAAGCCTTTATGCAAGTACAAACCGACCAAGCCAAATTACAAGCACGAAAAGCAGCGATGGATTCTGCCGAGCTGGTCTCTCGTTCATCAAAAGCCAGTTATAACGAAGGTTTGAAAACCATGGTAGATGTACTTTTGGCACAGCGTAATGCCTTTAATGCCAGACAGGATTATTTGAATGCACAATACGACTATATCCTGAATGTACTCAAATTAAAGGCATCTGTGGGACAATTAAATGAAAATGATTTGGTCGAGTTGAATCGCTGGTTGGTCTACAAAACGCAATAAAACGGCTAAAAAATAGTTTTTGTCATAAAACTTTCATGATGGATATGTTTTAATCACAGTCTATCTTGTTCGTTGACCCAATTTGTGTGGGAGGCTCCCTTGAGTCCAAGTAATCCTGTGTTAAGTCATCATATTTCTTCGCAATTCAATGAAGACTTGCAAGACGTCAACACTAAATTTATGACCATGGGTGGCTTGGTCGAACAACAGGTAGCCAATGCAATCCATGCTCTCTTGGATACCGATGTCAATATGGCACTTGATGTGCAGTTTAAAGACAATACGGTGAATCAATACGAACGTGATATCGATGAAGGTCTTACCTTGATCTTGGCACGTCGTCATCCCGCTGCGATTGACTTGCGTATGGTGATTGCCATGAGTAAAGCCAATACCGATTTGGAGCGTATTGGTGATGAAGCTGCTAAAATTGCCCGAATTGCCCAAAATCTGTGTGAAGAGGGGGGGTCACCGCGCGGTTATATGGAAACCCGACATATTGGTAATCAGGTTCGCGTCATGATACATGATGCGCTGGATGCTTTTGCACGTTTGGATGCAGAGCAGGCATTGCAGGTGTTACTCGCAGATGCCGATATCGATCGTGAATATCAGTCTGCAACCCGAACCTTGATGACGTATATGATCGAAGATCCACGTCATATTTCCCGTGTGATTAATGTGATGTGGGTATTACGCTCATTAGAGCGTATTGGTGATCATGCCCGTAATATTGCGGAACAAGTGATTTATATTGCCAAAGGTTTAGATGTCCGTCATACCCGAATCGAAGAAATCGAAGAACAAGTTCATCGCGGATAAAATATTCCAAAGATTTTACCTAAGAAAAAGACCTTGAAATCATTCAAGGTCTTTTTTATTGAGCTGTATGCCGAGATGCTATCTGACATTCTTTCGGTGATTTGGTGATGCTTCACAGCAAATATTTAAGATTCATCTACTTTTTACTGATGATTGTTTTAATTCACTGGCAAGGACAAATTGCGCTAGAAATAAAATGGATAAATTACCTAAGCAAAACGCATAAAAAAATCCCAGATTTCTTGGGGGGAGAAATCTGGGAAGAAAACATCGTAAGGCTGCATTGGGGGATGCTTATTGCCTTGCTATGGGATAAGTATATTAAGAAAAATTGAAAGAATCATGCAGAGTCTTGTGAGGCTATGTAATGTTATATGTCGCTGTGTAAGAAACGTAAAAGTAGTCACGGGACTACTTTTACAGGTATGCGAACTTCATTATTCTTATCTTAAGGGAAACTAAAGCGATGCTTTAATTCACGTACTACGAGAATTCACGTACTACGAGCATAGCTCTTGGTCTTGCGCAAGGGCAGAGCGTTGCTCTGCTTATCCTTGCTCAGGCTTCCAGCCTTCGGCTTTTTCTACGCTTTCATCATTGTTGAAAAACTTTTCACGCTGTTCTTCCAGAAACTTTTTGGCTTCTGGCTCAAACACATTTAAGCGTTTTTCATTAATCAAAGTAGTTTGGTGTTGCAACCATTCTTGCCAAGCTTGCTTGGAAACATGTTCAAATAGCTCCTGACCTTTGGCTCCCGGAAAAGGTGCGAAGTCCAGACCTTCCATTTCTTTTTGATATTTAATACAAAATACTTGACGGCTCATGAGATTTCCTTAAGCGTAAAGTTGTTCAAGACGTTTTTCGGCACGTGCAATCGCAGCAGTCACCTGTTTTGGAGAAGTTCCCCCAATATGGTCACGTGCATTCACAGAGGCTTCTAGCGTTAATGCTTTATCAAATACATCGGCACTAATTAAATCTGAGAATTGCTGAAGTTGTTCAAGGCTCAGTTCAGATAAGTCTTTATCTTCCTGCACACCTAGGGCCACAGCTTTACCCACAATTTCATGGGCATCACGGAACGCCACGCCTTTTTTCACCAGATAATCTGCAAGATCAGTGGCAGTTGAAAAACCACGTAATGCAGCTTCACGCATAATTTCAATATTGGGAACCAGTGCAGGAACCATATCTGCAAATGCCATGAGTGAACCACGGACGGTATCAATTGCATCAAACAGCGGTTCTTTGTCTTCCTGATTGTCTTTGTTATAGGCCAATGGTTGACCTTTCATCAGCGTTAATAGGCTGATCAAATCACCAAATACACGACCTGATTTACCACGAATTAACTCTGGTACATCTGGATTTTTCTTCTGCGGCATAATTGATGAACCTGTACAGAAGCGATCTGGAATATTCACAAATTTAAATTGAGCAGACGTCCATAAAATCAATTCTTCTGACATGCGTGACAAATGCATCATAATTAAGGCTGCCGCAGCATTAAATTCAATGGCAAAATCACGATCAGAAACGGCATCCAGTGAATTTTCAGACACAGCTTCAAAACCTAAAAGTTCAGCAGTATAAGCACGATCAATCGGGTAGGTGGTTCCTGCCAGTGCCGCAGACCCTAATGGCATACGATTAACCCGTTTACGGCAATCCTGTAAACGCTCTGTATCACGAATCAACATTTCAAACCATGCCAATAAATGATGACCAAAAGTCACAGGCTGCGCGGTTTGCAAATGGGTGAAACCTGGCATAATGGTCTGAGTGTTTGTTGCTGCCAAGCCGAGTAGCCCTTTTTGTAAGCGCTGCAAAATCGATAGAATATCGTCAATTTCATCGCGCAGATATAAACGAATATCTGTGGCGACCTGATCGTTACGGCTACGACCCGTATGGAGTTTTTTACCTGTAATTCCAATGCGTTGAGTCAGACGAGACTCAATATTCATATGCACATCTTCTAAGTCGATACGCCACTCAAACTGACCTGCTTCAATTTCAGATTGAATCGCAGTTAAGCCCTGAATAATGTCGTCACGTTCAGCCTCGGTGAGTACCCCGACTTTGGCCAACATCGTGGCATGTGCAATTGAACCTGCAATATCCTGCTTATAAAAACGTTGGTCAAATTGTACAGATGCGGTAAATTCAGCAACAAACGCATCTGTCGCTTCACTAAAGCGACCGCCCCACATACCAGAGGTCTGGTTCTGGGCAGATGAATGAGGGGAATTTGAAGATGTGGTCATGTCGGCTCGATAAAAAAAAGCGAAAAATAAAAAAGAGTATATCAAATTCCTCAAGGCTTGCCGATGCCCAGAATTCAATGGATTTAGCTCGACACAATCACCTATCGGGCAGGTCCTTTTTTTTTAGCAAAATTGGTCAATGGCAACATTTATTGGAGTTAATGGTCGCCAGTAATGTACTGGCCATGGTGCTGGCGCTAGCTGAGGCGGGTTCATGGCAGGCTTTACAAGGCTTGCGATTATTACAATACGTTTTTTTTATCAATTGGGTGGTGTTGTCTTTTTCAGCGATTCTGGATCGGTTTCAGGATTTTTTTAATCGTATTAATCAAGTGACTGCGTTACTGATTGGCTTTATTTTATTGCAAGTCATTGTGGTCTTAACCACGTGCATTGCCAACGTGCTACAACATTGGGGTAGTTATTTCAGTTTACATCAGTTTAATCGCGATCTGTTATTGGCAGGTGTGGGCATGCATTTAAGTTATGGCATTTTGCTCGGCGCGTTTTGCCTGCGTTATATGTATGTGCGTGATCAATGGTTAAATCAACAATACAGTGAACTGAATGCCCGCATACAAGCCATGCAAGCGCGGATTCATCCACATTTTCTGTTCAATAGTTTAAATAGTGTGGTTAGCTTAATCAGTCTGGATCCAGATAAAGCAGAAAACATGTTGATCAGTTTGTCTAAACTGTTTCGTGCCAGTTTGCAGCAACTTAAATTGGTTAGTTTGAATGATGAAATTGAACTTTGTCGACAATATTTATTTATCGAACAAATTCGATTAGGTGATCGATTTCATGTGGAGTGGAAAATTCCGTATAGTGTTCAACAACTTAAAACCATACAAATTCCATTGTTGACCTTGCAGCCTTTGCTTGAAAATAGTATTTTTCATGGAGTTGAGAAAATCGGTGGAGCATGTCAAATTGGTGTATTGGTTGAAATATTGCAAAATCAAGTCAGTATAGTCATTACCAATCCATACAGTCACGATACAATAAAAAGCAGAGAAGGACACGGTATTGCTATAGACAATGTGAAACAGCGTCTTCGGGCGTATTATGGAAATACGGTCAAGTTTCAAACCTATAGCGCACGTGGGTTATATACCACGGTGGTGAGTTACCGATATCAGACAAACAATAATAAGTCAGGGTTAACCGATTAAAAATGAATTAAACCAGTTAACGCGACAAGGAGAAAGAATGAGGATCTTAATCTGTGATGATGAACCTCTTGCTGTTGAACGATTGTCACGCTTGGTTACGCAATTGGGGCATCAAGTGGTTGCGACGGCTACTCATGGGCAGGATGCTTTAGATCTGGTCGAACAATATGAGCCAGATGTGGTCTTGCTCGATATTCAAATGCCAGAAATGGATGGCTTGTTTTGTGCAGAGCAAATCAGTCATTTTGACCCTATGCCTGCAATTGTCTTTTGTACGGCTTATGATGATCATGCACTGGAGGCCTTTAAATCTCAGGCTAAAGGTTATTTGCTCAAACCCATTTCTCAGCAAGATTTGCAGCAGGTTTTAGATCACTTAACCAAGTTAACTCAAGCTCAATTGAGCACAATAAAACAAAAAGAAGATATGGACGACGTGAAAATACAACGACATCAAATTACAGCCAAGACTTATCGTGGGGTAGAACTGATTCCGATTGAAAATATTTATTATTTTCTGGCAGATCAAAAATATGTCACGGTACGCCACAAAAATGGCAGTGTTCTCATCGATGAAACCTTAAAAGAACTTGAACAGGAATTTTCCGAGCGCTTTATTCGTATTCATCGTAATGCATTGGTTTCGGTTGATTATCTGGAAGGTCTTGAACTGGTCACTTCAGGTCAATATCAAGTCCGTTGTCGTGAGGTCAGTGAGCGTCTTTCTGTTAGCCGTCGCCACTTGCCCCAATTACGCGAACGTATGCAAAAACTCTAAAAAGACCGCAACTTTAAGCGCTTGTAGATTTGTTTAACTTAGATTTTACTTGCAATTTTAAAAGATCGGGTTAAGTTTAGAGTTTGTTTTTAACTGATCCAAGATTTATGCAGACCTTGAAAATTGCGACTCGACAAAGCCCGCTTGCTTTATGGCAAGCAGAACATATTCGTGCTCGATTACAGGAACTTTATCCTGACCTAAAGGTAGAGCTGGTCAAATTTGTGACACAAGGCGATAAAATCTTGGATACTCCGTTAGCAAAGATTGGTGGTAAAGGTTTATTTGTCAAAGAATTAGAAGCGGCATTACTCGATGGTCGTGCTGATCTGGCGGTTCACTCCATGAAAGATGTGCCAATGCATTTGCCTGAAGGTTTGTGCTTGCCTGTGATTTGTGAGCGCCAAGATCCTTTTGATGCTTTTGTATCCAATCACTTTGTTCATTTTGATGATTTACCTCAAGGTGCGCGAGTTGGTACATCAAGTTTGCGCCGTAAATGTCAAATTTTAAAACAACGTCCAGACTTAAACGTTATTGATTTACGTGGCAATGTCGGCACACGCTTGTCCAAACTGGATGAGGGTCAATATGATGCGATTATTCTGGCCAGTGCTGGACTGAAACGTTTAGGCTTAGAAAGTCGTATTCGTCATGCTCTTGCGGCTGAAATTAGCCTGCCAGCGGTGGGGCAAGGCGCATTGGGGCTGGAGTGCCGTACAAATGATCAGACTGTTCTGGACTTAATTCAACCTTTATTACATGAGCAAACTTGGCATTGTGTTCGGGCAGAACGTGCTTTTAATGCGTATTTAGAAGGGGGCTGCCAAGTCCCAATCGCAGGGTATGCGACTTTAGATGGGAATCAAATTTCGATTGAAGGTCGTGTAGGCAGTGTGGATGGACAAACTTTACTTTGCGCACAGCAATCGGATCATACTGAACACGCCGAGCAGTTAGGTATCCGTTTGGCGCAACAACTTTTGCAACAGGGTGCAGGAGAGTTGTTGAGTGCATTGCATTAATTGAGAGTACTTGGATTATATTGCCATGTTATTTATCAATACTCGTCCTAAAATTCGCGCTGAAAAACTCAATCAGTCTTTAACAACTGAAGGATATGAGGTCATTGATTATCCTTTGTTGGAGTTGATTGAATCTCCTTATTCGGATGAGTTATCTGGACTTTATCAACAGCTTACCAAGACGCAAGTGATTGTGGTGGTGAGTCCGACTGCGGCTGAAATTGGCTTGCGTTATTTACATCTTTCAGGCGTTGAAATTGAGCAGCTTAAGCATATTCAATGGGTTGCAGTTGGACAACGTACCGCAGATTATCTTGCGCAATCTCAAATTTATGCTGAAGTGCCTGCCATTGAAACATCAGAGGGCATGTTACAGCTTGAGATGTTTAGATCCAATACCGAGCTAAAACGAATCGCATTCTGGCGAGGTGAGGGCGGTCGTCAATTTATGATGCAACATTTGCAGGCACAAGGGGTTGAAGTCTTAAATTTTGTGTTATACAGCAGACGTTGCCCTGTGGAAGCGACGGAGCATCTTGCTCAGCTAACATCCAGAATATCCGCAGAGCAGCAAAAAGTATGGGTTTTAATCAGTAGTGAAGCAAGTTGGCTCAATTGGTTAGAATTACTCAAAGCCTTGCCATCACACTGTCATCAGTGTTGTTATATGGTATTGGGCGAACGTTTATTTCACATATTAAAGACATATCAACATCAGCGAAATGCGTATTATTCGGTTTGCCGTGTGGATGACTTAAAACCTGAAACCGTGTTAGCGCAATTAAAGCAAAATGAAGGACGTTTATGAGGAAATTTATTGGGTTGATCTTGATTTTGGCTTTGCTGTGGCTAGCGAAGTTAAGTTATGACTCGTATCTGCTTTCTCAGCGTTTTGATCTTCTTCAGCAAAATATCACTCAGATGGAACAAAATAATGCCAACCTGAATGATCATTTGGTTGCGTTACAACGTCAATTTACGAATCCTGCTGATCAGTCTTCTACTGCAAGTGAACCAGCGGCATCTGCCGCTATTCATACCGCCTTAAATCCAGTGATATTGGTTAAACAACAATTAGAACTCGTGCAGTTTGCTTTACAACAGCATCAATATATTTATGCAGTTGATAAACTCAACCAGCTTAATCAGTCCTTGGCCAGCTATACCCTTGCTCCTGCCTTAGAACGCAGCTTGCATGAAAGTATTACTAAAGATAAACAAGCCATTCAGCAATTTGTGATTTCCAAAAATCAGCAGCAACAAAGCTTTGATGATCTGATTCAGTTGATCGATCAAGATTTGCAAATGGCACAAGAAAATACCCATGTAGAACTGAAAAGACAGCAGCAACAGCATTTTTGGCAAGGTTGGTTTCAGTTGCAGCGTGTCGATCGCGCTCCCGCAGAATTGATTAATCGACGGATTATTTTAAAAGAAGTACAACTACGTTTGTTATTGGCTCGTCAGGCGATTAACGATGGACATTTAACTGAATATCAGCATGTGTTAAGCATGGCGATACAGCAATTGGCACAGCTTCCAGATCAATCTAGCCAAGATTTAAAACTTCGACTGGAAAAACTGAAACAACTTCCTGCGCTTCCTGTACCGAAACTCATTACACTCGAATTATTGGGCTAAGGAGCAACTATGCGCGTATTACTCCAGACTTATGCCGTAATCGCTTTGTGTGTATTGGCCTTACTCAGTGTGTTGAGTTATGGCTATGGGGCGGGTTATGTCTATATTTATTGGCGTGACTGGCAACTACAAACCAATGTCTGGATATTATTGTTGTTGATGGGCGCATTGAGTCTATTCGCGCAATTCATCTGGATGGCTGTCCGACGATATTTACATCGTGAACAGCGTAAACTGGAAACGGTTTTTAATTTTTCGCATTTGCACCCATATGAACAATTAGGGGTCATTTTGTTGTTGGAAGCAGCAAAAGATCAGCAAAGTTTTGTCAATCAGGTATTTGAAAAATCGGGTTTACTCAAGGGAATTGTTGAGGCCAAGCTGTTATTTCAAAATGGACAATATGATCAAGCTTTGCATGCGCTCAATGATACCTCGCCGATGGCATTTGAATTGGCTGAATTGCAACGAATAGAACTCCTTCTGGCGCAAGATGAAACTGAACAGGCTCTTACCCATTTGGAGTTTTTACAACAGCATCAATTATCTCCGTGGTTGAAACAGGTTGAACAAGCCTATCAACATCGTATTACTGCATTGTGGGGACAGTTGGCATTACAGCAGCCTTGGGTGTATTTGCGCTCGCACAAGTACGGACATTTAGATCCACAAAGTCGTGATCTGTGGTTACAACAACTTTTAACTCAGTTTGAACAGGCTTCTCTGGACGATTTGCAAGCACTTCAACAACGTTATCTGGACTTAGAGCAGGAAATTAAGACGCGGCCTTATAGCAGTAAGCTGTTATGGCTTAAATTACTTGCGCGTTTACCCGATATGAGCTTGCCACATGAAATGTTGGCCCTACATTTGTTAAATGAACAATTTGATCGCGATGTATTTTATTTATGGTTTCAGCAACAGTTGTTAAAGCAAAATCCAGATTATCAGGATATTGAAGCCAAAATAGATCAATTTGAACAGCGTTATTTGAGTATGCCTATACTGACCTTTGCAAAATGGCATGTCTATATGGCAACACAGCGGTCAACGGAAGCCGAAAGATTATTAGCGTTGTATCCAAATGATGTTCTGATGAGTTATTTGCGGGTCAAGTCGCAATTGAATGAAAGTCAGATTCAACAATTAAATTTAGTCTTTGAAAATGATGCTAATTTTCTACAGTTTAAAATATGAGTTAGATGATGAATGAACTTGCACAATACCCTGTAATTCACGAACAAGCGGTGGCATGGGGCGATATGGATGCCTTTGGTCATGTCAATAATGTTTTATATTATCGATATATTGAAAGTGCACGAATTCGTTATTTAGATGCTTTAAATATTTTTGATGAAAAGATATATACCGTGGTTGCATCAAATCAGTGCAAATATTTAAGTCCAGTATTTTATCCTGATACCTTGAAAATAGGTGCGCGAGTTGAGGAGATTCGTAATAGTGCATTTAGAATGAGTTATCTATTATGGAGTACAACGCTGGAAAAAGTAGTCGCAACGGGAGAGGCAGTCATGGTGGTGGTTGATCCTATCCAGCTTGCTAAACAAGCCATTCCAGAGCATGTAAAACAGAAAATCATCATGCTAGAGCAACAAGTAGGTCATCAACTGAATACTTAATCTGTTTTTAAGTTTTAAATGAGATAAAAATCAAGATGTAATGAGACTTCGATTATTAATGTCGAGCCAAGCGGATTTGATTCTTCGGAAAAAATTATATTGCTTGTTTAGGTTTTGTTGAAAAATCTAGAAATATGAAGGATATCCATAAGAGGCAATATCCTTTTTTATGGACATAGTACCTCAATTGTTTTAATAGATTTGAGCGAATGTGGTTGCCTACATAATCACCTACTGGATATCAGGGATTAAACAGAACAATATGTCTGCTCTTTCATCACAGGAAAAAACTAATTAAACTGAGGCAATAGAGTTTTAATTATGTTATTTATTAAACTACGCCTACTTTTTTAATCTTTACGTGTTTTAATTAAGCTTATACTTATAATGAAATTGCTAAGGTATCAAAAGAATATAATGGTATTTGTAGTGTGTTGTTTAAAATTTCGCGTTAATACTTGATTAAGGCACTTAAACTAAAATATGATTGGTTTGAATTTAATTTAAATAATTAATTTTAAGTTTTTTGTCTGAATCACATTTTGTATTTGTATATTGGAGTAGGTTTTTAATGAAACCAGATATTAGTGAACTTTCGGTTGATGAGTTAAAACGGTTGCAAGAAGAAGCTGAGGCATTAATTGCATCAAAAAAAGATCAGGCAATTGAAGATGCTTATAATCAAATTTTAGCAGTTGCTGAGGCAGTGGGCTTTACGGTTGAAGAATTACTTGAGTATGGTGAGCAAAAGCGTAAAAAAACTACGCGTAAAGCCGTTGAGCCGCGCTACCGTAATAAAAATAATCCAGAAGAAACTTGGACAGGTCGTGGTAAACAACCTCGCTGGCTTGTTGCTGAACTTGAAAAAGGTGCAAAACTTGAAGACTTCTTGATCTAGTTTTCATCTTTTTGTCACTCAATCAGTTTAAAGTGAGAAAAACCAAGCAAGAATGCTTGGTTTTTTTATAGAGTTGAATTGGCGATGTTGAAAAAGTATGCATAATGTCTAAAAGAGAAAAATCTCAACAGGGAAAGGCAGTTTGCATAAGTGGTAATGGCTGAATGAAAAAAAAATCGAAGCAAGTGACATGGTGGATATTTGCCGTTATTGCATTTTTAGTCTTTGTGGTTTTACAAATTCCTGCGAATTGGTTAATTTCAAAATTTTCTAAAAATAATCAAACCCTCAGCAATGTCAGTGGCAACATTTGGCAAGGGCAGGCTGATTGGCATCGTGGTAATTTACGTGGCTCTTTACACTGGAACACGCGCCCACTCGATTTAATGTTATTACGGGTCGCTGCCGATGTTGAAGTCCATAGCGGTAATACCCAGTTGAATGGTGTTTTGGGTTATGGTTTTGGTAAAAAAATTATTGTTCGTCAACTCAGTGGTCAGATTGCGCCAGAAACTTTAAAGTCGGTTGTAAACTGGCAATGGCCAGCCAATAGCATTCAACTTAGCGATGTAAAATTTAATTATCAAAAAGATCATGGATTTACTCAAAGCGAAGGACAATTACATTGGGGGGGCGGTGCGTTAACTTATACGTATGGGCAGCGTCAAGAGCGTATGGATATGCCATCATTACAAGGACAATTACAAGATGCAGATGGACGTTTACAAATTGATATTCGTGATCAACGCAATCAAAAAATGGCAAACCTCGCTTTTGATCAAAATCTCATGCTCGATGCTCAACTCACGCAACGATTACTGTTAAATGTGCCTTCGTATGAAGGTAAAGCTGGTTTGGATACTTTTGTTATTAGTACCCGTCAACCATTGTTCTCAGGTGGATTGTAATGAAAGCAATGTTTGAACGTATGCAACAGATGCCGTGGCACAAATTCGATAAATTATCGGCCTTAGTGCTCGTTCTTTTGATTTTATGGCTCTGCTGGAAATTGGCTTCGTTATTTTGGTGGGTGGTTGCGCCGCCACAAGCCATGCAGTTTGATCGTGTCGAACTCGGTTCTATGCAGGCACAGATTCCAAATATCACCAGTTTTTCATTATTCAGTGAGCCGACTGCAACGGCAACTAACAATAATCAGAGCTTTGAATTGCAAGGCGTGATGATTGGTTATCCAAATCGGTTTTCTTCTGCTGTGATTAAAGTGAATGATAAAGCCGAGCGTTATCGTGTGGGCGATATAATTGATAATAGTGCTTATCAGCTGTCGGAAGTGTATTGGGATCATGTGATTTTGCGTCAAAGCAATGGGGCTGTTCAGGAAGTTCGCTTCAAAGGACTCGAAAATGGGCTGTATCAACCCATTGTACCACCCACACAAACTACGCCCACGACAACGACAGCTCCCGCAGCTACGCAAGGGCCTAATGCCATGATTGGGCAAGCGATTCAACAAATGCAGCAAAATCGGGATCAATATTTGCAAAATATGGGGGTTAGTGCTGCCAATGGATCAGGCTATGAGGTGACCGATCATACCCCTTCAGCACTACGAAATACGTTAGGGTTAAGACCTGGGGATCGCATTCTTTCAGTCAATGGACAGGCAGTGGGTCAAGGACAAAATGACGTACAACTGCTAGAACAAGTGAAGCGCGAAGGACAGGTCAAAATAGAAATAAAGCGTGGTGATCAAGTGATGACCATACAACAAAGTTTTTAAGTGATGTTGATCATCATAACGAGTTAGGAAAAAGAGCAGGCTATGGCTTTATTGAATCATCGTCCACTTTGGACTTTACTGGCAGCCGCTCCAGTGATGGCAGCTATTAGTACAAGTGCCTTTGCACAAACATGGAAGATTAACTTACGCGATGCTGATTTAACTGCATTTATTAATGAAGTGGCGGATATTACAGGGAAAAACTTTGCGGTCGATCCGCGTGTTCGCGGTAACGTGACGGTTATTTCCAATAAGCCTTTAAATAAAAATGAAGTTTATGACCTATTTTTAGGGGTTTTAAACGTCAATGGCGTGGTCGCTGTTCCTTCTGGTAATACCGTGAAACTGGTTCCAGATAGCAATGTCAAAAACTCAGGTGTGCCTTATGATGCGCGCAATAATGCACGAGGCGATCAAGTGGTCACTCGCGTGATCTGGGTGGAAAATACCAACCCAAATGATCTGATCCCTGCATTACGCCCATTGATGCCGCAATTTGCCAATCTGGCTGCCGTGCCAGGAACCAATGCACTTATTGTTTCAGATCGCGCAGCCAATATTGCTCAGCTTGAAACCATTATTCGTAATCTGGATGGTACTGGGCAAAATGATGTCGAAGCGGTTGCCCTACAAAATAGTCAGGCAGAAGAAATCATAGGTCTGCTGGAATCGATGAGTTCAACGGGTGCATCAAAAGATCTCAATGGTTCTCGTGTGCGGATTATTGCGGATACTCGAACCAATCGAATTTTGGTCAAGGGAGATACAGGCAGTCGTAAACGTATTCGTAATTTGATTGAAACACTGGATGTCCCTTCGGCTGACCGTTTGGGTGGTCTAAAGGTTTTTCGTCTCAAATATGCCAGTGCCAAGAATCTCGCAGAAATTCTACAAGGCTTGGTGACAGGGCAATCGGTTTCAGGCTCGAACAGTACTGGTCGTAATAGTGCTGCTAGCTCAAGCTCGAATAACAATAATAATGCTATTAATGGCCTAATTAACAATCAGAATAATGGTTCGAGCTCAGGTAGTAGCTCGATTTCAACGCCATCGATTAACTTAAACAGTGGCTCAAGTTCCAACCAAAATCAAAACTCAATTACCAGTTTTAGCAATAACGGTGTCAGCATTATTGCAGACAGCTCGCAAAATGCATTGGTGGTCAAAGCAGAGCCACAGTTGATGCGCGAAATTGAATCCTCTATTCAACAACTGGATATTCGTCGTGAACAAGTATTGATTGAAGCTGCCATTATTGAAGTATCGGGTGATGATTCAGATCAATTGGGTATTCAATGGGCACTGGGTGATTTAAGTAGTGGGGTCGGGCTAATTAGCTTTGGCAATGTAGGCGCGAGTCTGGCTTCCATTGCGGCAGGTTATGCCAGTGGTGGTACAGCGGGCGCTGCTGCGGCCATTGCGGGTGGCACCAATAAAGGCAATGGAGCTACGATTGGGCTAGGGAATTTTGATTCGCGTAAAGCCTATGGTGCGCTCATTCAGGCACTTAAAACCAATACCAAGTCTAATCTGTTATCTACTCCGTCCATTGTTACCATGGACAATGAAGAAGCTTATATTGTGGTGGGGCAAAACGTTCCTTTTGTTACAGGTTCGGTAACAACGAACAGTACTGGTATTAATCCTTATACTACTGTTGAACGTAAGGATGTGGGGATCACGCTTAAAGTTGTACCGCATATTGGTGATAATGGCACGGTGCGTCTGGAAGTGGAACAGGAAGTGTCTGCGGTTCAGGATAAAGGTGAAGCGACTGATTTAATAACTAGTAAACGTGCGATCAAAACGTCGGTGTTGGCTGAACATGGGCAAACCGTGGTATTGGGTGGTTTGATATCAGATAACACCTTGCTTTCGCGTCAAGGCATTCCGGGTTTAAGCAGTATTCCTTATGTAGGTCGCTTATTCCGTTCGGATGCACGCAGTAATGAAAAGCGTAATTTGCTGGTATTTATTCATCCAACCATTGTGGGAGATGCGGATGATGTACGTCGTATTTCGCAGCAACGCTACAATCGACTTTATAGCCTTCAGTTAGCGATGGATAAGGAGGGTAATTTCGCCAAGCTTCCTGAGAATGTTGAAAATATTTATCAACCTTCAACTCCGCAAGTGCTTGCACAAGCGCAGAATCCAAATTATCAGCAAGTTCCATCTTCGGGGCAAAATCAGGTTATTGCCACGCCAGTTGCCGTTGAGCCTGCTGTGCAGCGACAATCTATTACTTTACCTGCAAAAGAGGTTGAACGAACTAAAAATACCGTGACCACCACTACAGTACGACCGGCATCTTAACAGGATCGGCACGAAATCGTATTTTGAGCATGTTATGATGTGATCAAATCAAAATTAGAGAGTTTAGTTATGACTTGGAAGTTACAGGCGATTACGGGTGAGTTTACGGGGCAGGAAATAAGTGTCGATCACGATTTACTGGTTGGACGTGGTCAGGATGCAGATCTGGTTTTACAAGCCGCTGAGGTTTCACGTAAACATGCAGCACTTCTGTTAAAAGATGATCAGCTTTGGGTGCAAGATTTAAACTCTTCAAATGGTACCTTTGTCAATGACTTGCGCATTGAGCAGGAAGTACAACTGCACGAAGGTGATATTGTTCAATTTGCAGGACTCAAATTTTCGGTTTTAGCACCAGCACAGCAAAATCAGGATTTGCCAGAAATTGAAGTAGAGCCTGTGGCAGAGACATCAGAACAACAAGTACTCAAAACCCCAGCGCAACAAATGAATGATGCAGGGATGCCTAGCCTGACTGAACGTGCCGCAGAAACATCCGTTAGTCGTGAAGGTATGCCGCAGTCGGTTGGTGTGCCGAAACCTGCACCGATTCCAGAAGGTGCAGAGGTTAAGACCCAAGTCGAACCTGCACCAAAGCCAATTGAGCAGCCTGTATCTCGAGTTGAGCAGGAAAAAGAGCAGCAAAAAAATGCATCTGTTGGGCTCATGACGGTGGTTGTGATTATTATTCTTGCAGTACTGGCTTGGCTATTTTTCAAATAAGCAGGCCTTGCCTTTGAGATTGAGGGCATGCATCGGCATGCCTTTATTTATTGAATATTTAAAAAATTGAAAGCAGGATATGTGATGTCATTGTTACAACTTGAACAGCGTAAACTCATTTTATTTGATCTGGATGGAACCCTAGTCGATACCGCCTCGGATATGTATCACTCTATGAATTTAAGTTTAGAGCAGCTCGGTTGGGCGGCGGTGACGGAAGTACAGGTTCGACAATGGGTGGGACAGGGTACAGGCAAACTCTGCGATGCCGTTTTACAGTTTTTATTTGGTCAAATTGAACCTGAGAAACATCAACAACTCTTAAAAAAATATTTGGAAGTTTATGAGCAGGAGTTGTGTGTTTATAGCCGTCTATTTGATGGTGTACAGACTTTTTTAGAAACGTGTAAAAATCGTCATATAGAGATGGCATGTGTCACCAATAAACCCGAGCATTTAGCCAAAGAGCTATTACAGAAATTACAGATCGATCATTATTTTCCTCTGGTCGTGGGCGGAGACAGCTTGGCATTACGTAAACCAGATCCGTTGCCGTTATTGCATAGTATGCAAGTCTTTAATACTACGCAGCCACAAACCTTAATGGTGGGGGATTCGAAAAATGATATCGAAGCGGCTCGACGTGCAGGTATCGATTGTATTGTAGTCAGCTATGGCTATAATCATGGAGAGAGTATTTACGATAGTGATCCGCAACAAGTGGTCGATCGTTTGGATCAATTATTGGTTTAAATCAAGTCTTTTATCAAAGAGTGAATAAGGAGTGTGGAATGAGTTTGGTTCAGGTTTTTCGATGGCGATAATCGCGTCTTTTATCAACATTATCGTGCTTAACTAGAAACCATTGAGAGAAATTCATGACAACACTTGCACAGTTTGAACAGTTAAAAGCGGCGGGCTATAACACTATTCCCGTTTATCGCCAGCGTTTGGCAGATACTGAAACCCCACTTTCTGTTTTTGCACGACTCAAAGATCATACCCAAGCGTATTTATTTGAATCGGTTGAGGGGGGCGAAAACTGGGCGCGTTACTCCATTATTGGTTTAGGTGAATCAACCGTTTTTTCCTGCAATGCAGGACAGCTCACTATTAAAAATGCACAAGGTCAAATCGAAACGCAGCAATGCGCTGACCCTTTTCAATATATTCGTGACTATCAAAGCCAGTTTAAAGTTCCTCCACATGCTTTGATTCCAGCATTACCGCAATTTACAGGTGGTCTGGTAGGATATTTTGGTTACGATGCGGTACGTTATATCGAACCACGGTTAAATAATGTGCCTGAAGCAGATCCAGTCGGTTTGCCTGATATTTGGATGATGTTATCTAAAACAGTCATTATTTTTGATAATTTAAAAGATACACTTTTCTTAATCGTTCATGCCGACACACAGGATGAAGAAGCTTACCAATCCGCGCAAAATCAACTGGATTCTTTAGAAAGATTATTGGCAACTCCTGTCAGTTTGCAAGCCAAAGCGCACACCGCACCCCATTTTGAATCTTTAACAGGTAAAGACAACTTTTTGGCCTCTGTTGAAACCGTCAAAGAATATATCCGAGCTGGGGATGTGATGCAGGTAGTACCGGGGCATCGCATGGTCTCAGATTTTGATGGTGATGCTTTACAGGTGTATCGTGCCTTACGTCATTTAAATCCATCGCCTTACTTGTTTTTGGTTCAGGGCAGAACATTGACCGATGATCAACCTTTTCATATTGTCGGGTCTTCACCTGAAATCTTGTCCAGACTTGAAGAGGGTATTGCGACTGTGCGCCCACTGGCAGGCACACGGCCTCGCGGTAAAACCAAAGAAGAAGATTTGGCTTTAGAGCAAGAACTATTGAACGATGAAAAAGAAATTGCTGAACATTTGATGCTGATTGACTTGGGTCGTAATGATGTTGGGCGTGTCTCTAAAATAGGCAAAGTTCAAGTGACTGACCGTATGGTGATCGAACGTTATTCACATGTGATGCATATTGTCTCGAATGTACAGGGTGAAGTACGTGATGACATAGATGCTTTGGATGTCTTCAAAGCCACTTTCCCTGCGGGAACCTTATCTGGCGCGCCAAAAATTCGTGCGATGGAAATTATTGACGAAGTAGAGCCAGTAAAGCGCGGAATTTTTGGTGGGGCAGTGGGTTATTTGGGTTGGCATGGTGAAATGGACATGTCGATTGCGATCCGTACCTGCGTTATTCGTCATAATAAAGTCTATGTACAGGCAGGAGCGGGGTTGGTTGCGGACTCAAATCCTGAGTCAGAATGGAATGAAACCCAAATAAAAGCTCGCGCAGTGATCAAAGCGGTTGAATTATCGTCAAACGGATTGATTTTATGAGTTTTTAGCGGTTTTTTTGAAAAAACCGCTTGCATCGTTTCTGAGTTTTGCTAAACTGCACACCGTTCCGATACGAAACGTACGAAACACTAAGAAACGCCGGCATAGCTCAGTTGGTAGAGCAACTGACTTGTAATCAGTAGGTCCACAGTTCGAATCCGTGTGCCGGCACCATTTTAAAGTGTAGCGTAAGTGAAGTAAAGAACTAACACTGAAAGTTAAGTGTGATATTGGTGAGATTCCCGAGCGGTCAAAGGGAACAGACTGTAACTCTGTCGCGTAAGCTTCGAAGGTTCGAATCCTTCTCTCACCACCATTAACTTCGATTGAAGTGGTAAATGTACCAACGCTGTGCGGGAGTAACTCAGTTGGTAGAGTGGCAGCCTTCCAAGCTGCATGTCGCGAGTTCGATCCTCGTCTCCCGCTCCATCGAAGGATTATCGCTCTTATAGCTCAGTGGTAGAGCACTCCCTTGGTAAGGGAGAGGTCTCGAGTTCAAATCTCGATAAGAGCTCCAGATACAGTTTGGTGAATGAAAATTCACAAAAATTTCAAAAGCAGGCTTATTAGTCTGCTTTTAAAGTATTGGGCGTCTGTTTTTTTAGACTAATGTCGATGTGCTGTGTAGCTTCGGTGCCTTTTGTAGCCTCTTGTAGCTTGCTTTCGACTTAAATGAGGATAATCATCATGGCTAAAGCCAAGTTTGAACGTAATAAACCACACGTAAACGTGGGCACAATTGGTCACGTTGACCATGGTAAAACAACTCTTACTGCTGCAATCGCAACCATCTGTGCGAAAACTTACGGCGGTGAAGCGAAAGATTACTCACAAATCGACTCAGCTCCTGAAGAAAAAGCACGTGGTATTACCATTAATACTTCACACGTAGAATACGATTCTCCAATTCGTCACTACGCGCACGTAGACTGCCCAGGTCACGCCGATTATGTTAAAAACATGATCACTGGTGCTGCTCAGATGGATGGTGCGATCCTTGTATGTGCTGCGACTGATGGTCCAATGCCACAAACTCGTGAACACATCCTT
>NZ_JEZN01000015.1:0-69245 GCF_000581715.1 Acinetobacter sp. 479375
ACCAATACTAATTGCTCGTGAGGCTTGACTATACAACACCCAAACAGTTGTTGTATTCAAGATAAATTCGATACGAAAACTTGATTTAGTCAATAAACTAGTTACAATACCGACTCAATTTCCAATCCGTTAATAACTCTTTGGTCCGTAAGTAAGGCATACATTATTAAGTAATGTGAATAAGACCCCAAAGCACCACAACAGTTTGCTGGCGACAATAGCAAGAGTGAACCACCTGATCCCTTCCCGAACTCAGAAGTGAAACCTCTTCGCGCTGATGGTAGTGTGGCGTTAGCCATGTGAGAGTAAGTCATCGCCAGCTTTTAAATACTAAATACCCCCTCCGCTTATGCAGAGGGAGTGTTTTTTATTGGGAAAAATTTATATACCCATTTATTTTGTATATATTTTAATCCTTAGATTATCAAATTAGTTGCTTATTAGGAGCTGATAGAAAGCTTAATCAATAGGATAAAGATACTTTTATGCAAATACGTTAGTCAAGTTATTTTGCCTCCAGATCTTTTATTTAAGCAAAACGTTAATCCAAAATCAGTAGCATCTATGCGATAGTTCACTGAGATTGAACCTATACAACCGGAACAGCTTTATTGGTGGCAAATAGAGATTAGCGAAGAAAAATATTCAGTTTATTTCAGACATTATTTATATTAAAAGGTGTAAAAACTTACAGTATTGTTTGCCTGAATGTAAAATAACAGCATTTAATTTAAGTTATTTTCTATGTAGTAGATAGCTATTCTGATTATTTGGGGATCAAAATTTATAACAATAATTTTCTATAAATCTTAACATTTTTGCTTTTCTCCTTAGCTGACAAGCCTATAATAATTCAGAATCATTCCAAATCTAATAAGGAAATAATATGTCTACCGATCAACAATTTAAAGCGCCTGCCAATTTAGGAATAGCGGTTTATCCTGATAATGCAGAGGCGATTGGTAACACCCCATTAGTTCGCATTAATCGTATTATTCAGTCAGGCGCCACAGTATTGGCAAAAGTTGAAAGCCGTAATCCTGCATTTTCAGTAAAATGCCGTATTGGTGCTGCTTTAATTGCAGATGCTGAAAAACGTGGTGTGTTGAAAGCTGGGATGCATATTGTTGAGCCGACCAGTGGAAATACAGGTATTGCATTGGCGTTTGTAGCAGCCGCAAAAGGCTATCCAATTACATTGACTATGCCTGCAAGTATGAGTCTTGAGCGTCGTAAAGTGCTGAAAGCTTTTGGTGCAAATTTAGTGCTTACTGAGCCAGCAAAAGGGATGAAAGGTGCTGTTGATGAAGCAGTACGTTTAGCGACTGAGCAACCTGATGTCTATTTCTTGCCTCAACAATTTGAAAACCCTGCCAACCCTAAAATTCACGAACAAACCACAGGGCCAGAGATTTGGGAAGCGACGGATGGAAATGTTGATATTTTAGTGGCAGGCGTGGGGACAGGTGGGACAATTTCTGGTATTTCACATTTCTTTGAAAATATCAAAAATAAACCAATTTATTCAGTTGCAGTTGAACCTGCGGAGTCACCGATTATTAGTCAAACTAAGCGTGGTGAGAGCATTACACCAGCACCACATAAAATTCAAGGCATTGGCGCCAATTTTATTCCTAAAAATCTGGATTTAAATATTGTCGATGAAGTGATGCCGATTACGAGTGAAGAGGCAATTGAATGGGCGCGTAACTGTGCCACTAAAGAAGGAATTCTGGTGGGTATTTCAAGTGGCGCAGCTCTTGCTGCTGCTGCAAAAATTGCCCAGCGTCCTGAAAATAATGGGAAAACCATTGTGGTAATTTTGCCTGATAGTGGTGAGCGCTATTTATCTTCTGTGTTATTTGATGGTTTATTTGAAGAATAAATTATTTTCGGCAAATTCGATCTTAGGCGAGCTAGTGTTTTTTATAGCCTCAGTTAAATGAAGTCACTAAAAAGGAACTTAGAATATATTACATTCTAGGTTCCTTTTTTTAAATAAAATGAAATTTCGACGATTAGTTAATCTCAAGTTTATTAGAACTTTTTATTAGAGTTCTTTCTTTAGGGATTTTTCAAAACGTTTCACTGAACGTGCATATTTTTTGGCTTTGTGACGTGTCCAAAAGCTAGACTTATATCCCGTTGGGCCAACATTATAATAAGCACTAGCTTTGAACCAACTTCCAGCCATTTCATTATAATGTCCTAAAATATAGGCACTGCATTGAATATTATTATATTCATCGGCCAGATTACCAGGACAGGCTTGTCTCCAGTAACTTGGAATAATTTGAGCTAAACCTACAGCTCCGCCAGATGAACGTGCATAAGAATTGTAGTTTGATTCCTGACGAATAGTGGCAGCAATCAGTAAGGGCGGAACTTCATAGCGATCAGCACTTTGGATAATCATGGGAGATAACCGATTTGCCGTAGATGGTGAAACAGCATAAGCTTTTTGTAGTCCACTTGAGAGCTTATTTGAACGTTTTTCTAAAGAACCACTATTGGGACCAAGTGTCGTACAACCCGTAAAAAAAAGACCTAAACTACTTACAAGGAATAATTTAGACAATGTAATTTTGTAGTTATCGAAAATCAGGCGATTAGCATTTATAAAAGTATCAAGCAATTGCAAAACGAAGTACCATCAATAAATATTCAAGTTGAAAAATCTTAATTTGTCATTGCCATAGCGTCAACAAAAGTGATGTGACAATTTGCAAGGTGATCAATATCTAAATAGCCTAAGTAAATTTAATTTTTTTCCTAGAGAAACTATTATAAAATTCAAACTTTAATAACATGCTTATATAAAGATTATGACCCCAGCCTGTAAGTTACTTAAAATCAATAAAATTGAATATAGTACGCATGAATACGAACATGATCCCAATGCAAAAAGTTTTGGTTTGGAAGCAGCAGAGAAGCTAAATCTGGATGTGGAAGAAGTTTTTAAAACCTTGCTGGTCACCGATGATAAAAATCACTTTGTCGCAATGTTGCCTGTTCATCATCAATTAAATTTAAAAAAAGTTGCGGCAGCATTGGGATGTAAAAAGTTACATATGGCAGATCCGAAAGATGCAGAACGACTGACTGGCTATCTAGTGGGAGGAATTAGTCCACTTGGTCAGAAAAAGCTTCTTAAAACTGTCATTGATACTTCTGCTGAAATGAAAACAAAAATATATATCAGTGGTGGAAAACGTGGTTTAGATATTGGAGTAGCACCACAAGCGATTGCAAAAATATTAGATGCGCAATTCGTTGATATTCTCGATCAATAATTTTTGAAGAAAGATCAAGATAAGCCATTAATATTGTTTAGTTTAAATTTTAGGGTGGTTGTCATCCAATCGTCATTGAAGCCAGATATTTTAAGTCAAAATTTTTAATGACTGAATTCAATGAAGACTAAGAACATATTGAAGTTTTTCATGGCAGCGAGCGGAATACTTGTTTTAAGTGCCTGTAATGATCATGATGATAACGTCAGCACGTCTGAGCATTCTGCAACAGTAGAAAATTCAGCCTATGTTCAAACTAAAACACCTTATAAACCACAGCAAGATTTAAATAGCTATCAGAGTGTACCAACAGGATTTCAGCCTGTTTTCACCGAGCTGGTTGCTCGTCATGGTTCGCGTGGTCTATCTAGCATCAAGTACGATTTGGCGCTTTATAACCTATGGAAACAAGCCAAAGCTGATCATGCATTAACACCACTCGGTGAACAGCTTGGTGCTGATATTGAAGCAATGATGAAAGCCAATATCTTGTTGGGGTATGGCGTGTCTGGAATTCGTCAGCCTGGCTATGGCAATGAAAGCCAATTAGGTATTGAGGAACATCGCGGAATTGCTGATCGTTTGTTACAGCGATTACCATCATTATTTAATACCTCAGCGTTAGAGCAAATGGATATTGCTGTACAAAGTTCTGGTGTAGATCGTGCAGTGGATAGTGCCAAATTCTTTACCAGTGAATTGATCACGAAACGCCCAGATCTTAAAGAAAAAATTCGTCCAGTAAGTTATACGAGTTTAGATAGTAACAGTAATCCGTCGATTGACGATCAAGGGGTTGATCGCTTTTTACTTTATTTCCATAGTCTAAATAAAGCGACAGATTTGAGCCAAATGAATTCACCCCTTAGACAAAGTATCTATGATGCCAGTCTGAAATATCAGGATTTTGAAGAAAATGATGTAAATTTAAAACAGAAATTACAAGAATTATCGAATAATAACAACGCTCAGCAAATTGCATTGAAAGTACTGACGCCATTGTTTAAAAATGAGTTTATTCAGAAATTAGGTAGCCAAGGCTATACTTTTAGTAATACTGGATCATTTACTGCAACAGCTTTAGATGGTACTCAATTTACTGAAAAAGGAAAAGGCAAAAACACCATAGCCAGTACCGTGGATGCAGCAGCTTATCTCTATGAGCTGTATTCAATTGCACCCGGGATGAAAAAAGAATTAGGTAATACAGATTTTACAAAATATATGCCAATAGATGCTGCCAAATTTTATGCAGAATATAATGATGCACAGGATTTTTACCAAAAAGGTCCAAGCTTTACTGAGTCCAATCAAGTGACCAGCAATATTGCACAGGGACTTAAACAGGATTTCTTTGCTCAGGTAGATCAGGTTATCAATAAACAACAGCAACATAAAGCTGTGTTACGATTTGCCCATGCTGAAATCATTATACCCCTTGCAACGGCATTTGAATTAAAAGTAATGATGACACCTTTAGCCCTAAATCAGACCTATAGTTATAGTTCAAGCACTTGGCGTGGTGAGGATGTTTCACCTATGGCAGCCAATATGCAATGGGATATTTATCAAAATGCACAGGGTTCTACTTTGGTCAAAATGTTGTATAACGAGAAAGAAACTTTATTTAAGTCAAGTTGTGATTATGCTCGTTATAATTCAACAAGTTTTTATTATGATTATCAAAAACTTAAGCAGTGCTACAGTATTAACTAACAGTATCTGATCACTGAAATTTTATTCGGGATATCATTACAAAGTGAATGATATCTTTAATTTTATTAATTTCATAATTCAAAATAAAAATCAATAATTTAAATAATAAAATAAGCTTTCGGTGCACAATTAGAAAACGTTTGATTAAAAAACATTCAAAAATGTTTCATTTATTAAATAAGTCGTTATTCTGCACATTTTTTGTATACCCTAAATATGTGAATTATAAATAAATAGAGGTAAATGGATGCTGATTTTTCATGGTTCTGCTGTTCAAGCTGCACTTTTTGATATGGATGGAACAATGTTTGATACTGAACGATTACGGTTTCAAACATTGAAACAGGCATCTCAAGAGCTGATTGGACAAGCATTTTCCAATGAATATTTAATGCAATGTTTAGGCTTGAGTGCTAAAACAGCAGAGCAACTGGCTCAACAACAATACGGTTTAGATATTCCATACCAAGAAATTCGCCAGCGTGCCGATCAACTTGAACTGGAAATGGTACGTAAAGAAGGCGTTCCTATTAAAAAAGGTTTGGTTCAGGTCTTAGAACGTTTAAGAAAATCTGGATTACGTATGGCTGTTGCAACATCTAGCCGCCGCGCAATAGCAGAAGAATATTTGATTAATGCCAATGTATATAAATTCTTTGATGTGCTGGTTTGTGGTGATGAAGTTGAACATGGCAAACCACATCCTGAAATTTTTGAGAAAGCCGCAGAAAAATTAAATCTGGACACTTCACAGTGCCTGATGTTCGAAGATTCTGAAAATGGAATCACATCTGCACATGCAGCAGGTGGCATGACCATTTTGCTCAAAGATATCAAAGCACCAAATGACAATATGCTGTCTAAAGCCGATTTTTACTTTGAGACTATGTATGAGTGTTTAGAGGATTTAGATCAATATGTCCCTGCGATGGAGATGCCGATTTTACAGGAAGCATTTCCGCAGACCTTGAATCAGCTAACAGTTGGGATTCACGGTTTTGGTGCAATTGGTGGCGGATACATTGCACAGATTTTATCGCATTGGGATGGGTATACGCGTCCGCAACGCATTATTGCCTCAACGCGTAACAGTTTATATCGTGAAGCAGTCAATGCCTTTGGCACCTATTGCATTCGTTATGGCCAAGTTTCCTATGATGAACGAATTGAATATATGTCAGTGATTGATACAGACCATCAACAGCATATGCTGGATATGTATTTGGAATCATCTTTGATAGCGCTGTGTCTGCCTGAACATGCGATTCCCAGTGAGGCAAAAATTATTGCGAAAGGACTCTATGCGCGTTTTGCTTCACAAGTCATGCAAAATACACGTCCACTCACTTTTTTGATTATTTTAAATAAAGTAGGAGCTAAAACCTTAGTATTAGCTCATATTCGGGAGCAATTGATCGCATTATCCAACGTGGAAATTGCCGATCAAATTATCGGACAACATTATTTCTGTGATACGGTTGTCAACCGTATGGTCTCTAAGTTATCTGAACAAAATCTATATCGTCAGCTCAAAATTAAATACAATTTTTTTAAACAATATCAGTCTGATGTTGAAGATGAAAATGTCGAAATTGAAGATACCAGTAAGCTTTCATCTGAGCAGGAACATCAAGCCTCTTTATATATTGATGATATGCGACGTAATTTTCAGCCGAGTCATATTTTGCAGACGATGGACCTGATTTTATTTAATAGTGAAACGGATATGCCGATCTATGTCGAAAATAACAGCCCATTGTTGGCTAAAATGCGACAAATGATTGTGGTGGATAATATTGCCGATATTCAACTCATTAAAAATCGACTATGGAATGGCGTACATGCCGTGTTGGCGTGGTATGCCTCGTTATTGGGACATGAAACCATTGGGGTAGCAATGGGAGATGCGCGGGTAAAGTCATTGGTTGAGCATTTAGTTCACGAGATCAAGCAAGGACTTTCCGTCTGTTTGCCAAAACGAGCGAAAGATTTGGATCGACTAGCCAAGAGCTTTGTATTGTCGTGTCAATATGCTTACAAAGATCCGTGTCAGCGCGTGGCACGTGATCCTTTGCGCAAGCTGAATCATAATGAACGGGTTATGGGCTCTATTGCCAACAATCTTAAATTTGATCAACCCATCGAGAGTTTGTTATGGGGGGCAAGTTTGGGCTATTTTTATGTGATCGAGACGTTAGACATGAGTCTTGAAAATATCACCGAGCATTTGCAGTCAAATATTGTCCAACTTGATTTAGATCATGCTCTAAAGAAAAAGATTGAGCAGAGCATACAGCAGCATCTTGATCAACTCATGGAATATCCTTCGTGTTTAAAACAATTCAAAAGTTTTGCTTTGCCTGAAGAGATAAAGTCTTCATATGCTTAACTCACGCGCAAAACTGATCTCATCATTTTAGTGATCCCACCAAAAATCATGCTTTAATAAAGCATTCTGATTTTTAGTGTTTTTTTCTTGTATTTGAAGCCAAATGGTTGTGTCATTCCAACTTTGCATCGTGATTATTCCGAATGGCATCATGGACGTAGCATCTATGCACTTTGGTATATTTTAGTTGAGCGTGATCAATATCCAGAATTGGTTGCAAAACTCGATCAATTACAAGCTTCTTTTTCAGATCTGTTATTGCCCAATTCGCAACGCCAATATCATATAACACTGTATATTTGTGGTTTTTTGACGCAGCAATACCCTGTTTATAATGATGATTTTTGTATAGATTGGTTTGAGCAGCAACGCCGACAACTTTTAAAACAAACTGCATTTCAACTGAATATCAGTAAATTAAATAGTTTTAGCAGTGCTTTATTTGCTGATATTCGAGATGAAAAAAATCATCTCATTGATCTGCGACGAAACCTTCAACTTGATGAGCATCAGGAAATTGCAGCTTTGCAATATCATCCGCATATTACGCTTGGGTTATATCGTGATGCTTATTCCAGTCATGTAATTCTTGACCGTATGCGGCAATGCCCAGAGATTAATTTAAAAATAACCATCAATCAGCTTCATTTTGGCTATTATGATGCTCAACAATTACAAGGCCCTCTACATTCTCTTTATTGCTTACAACTGGATTGATCTATGATACATCTCATTTTAGGTGGCGCGCGTTCAGGTAAAAGTCGACATGCAGAGGCTATTGCCAAAGCGCTGTCTCATCCTGTGACTTATATTGCAACTGCGCGGCCACTGGATGATGAAATGCAACAGCGTATAGACCATCATCGTGAGCAGCGACCAAGTGAGTGGCGACTCATTGAAGAACCCATTGCACTGGCTCAGCAACTTAAGATGATTGATCAACCACAACAGATCATTTTGATTGATTGTTTGACTTTATGGCTGTCCAATCTTCTATTGTTAGATGATTGCAATCCACAGTATAGCCAGCAAACTCAAGCATGCGAGGACTTGCTTGAGCTCTTACCACGACTTCAATCAGATATTATTTTAGTGAGTAATGAAACAGGTTTGGGTGTTGTGCCGATGGGGGAAATGACACGTCGTTTTGTTGATGAAGCTGGACGGTTACATCAGCGTCTAGGAAAAATCGCAGATAAGGTCGAATTTTGTGTCGCAGGATTCCCAATGTTACTGAAAGGAGAAAAATCATGAGTTGGTGGGTAGAACCAGTTAAAGCCATCGATGAGCAAGCCAAACAATCTGCTATGCAACGCCAGCAACAATTGACTAAGCCAACGGGTTCATTGGGTGATTTAGAGTTGATCGCCATACAACTGGCTGCATTACAAGGCACAACTCATCCGCATGTGAATCAACCGTGGATTACTATTTTTGCAGGCGACCATGGGGTGATGCAAGAAAATATTTCAGCCTATCCGCAGGCAGTGACGCGACAAATGCTACAAAATTTTGCGACAGGTGGTGCGTGTATCAGTGTAATCGCACGACAATATGCTGCCAATTTACAAGTGATTGATTGTGGTACGGTGGGTGAATCTTATTGTTATGAGGGTGTAGAAACGCATTGCATTCGTGCTGGAACCGCAAATTTTGCAATTGAATCTGCAATGACAGAAATTGAATGTCAGCAAGCCATGGATTTGGGTCGCAATAGCGTACAACACGCAGTTCAAGCGCAGGCTGATATCTTTGTTGCAGGTGAAATGGGAATTGGGAATACCTGTTCAGCCTCAGCTTTGGCTTGTTTATTATTAGATGAAGATGCAGAGCAATTGACAGGCGTTGGCACAGGTATAGATGCTGAAAAGCTAAAGCATAAAAAGCAGGTGATCGATCAGGCAATTGCATTGCATAAATCCCATATACAAGATGATCCCTTGAAAATAATGGCAGCAGTCGGTGGTTTAGAAATTACAGCCATGACGGGAGCATATATTCGCTGCGCACAACTTGGTATGCCGATGGTGATTGATGGTTTTATCAGTTCGGTTGCAGCACTTTGTGCCGTGCGTTTAAATCCTGATGCGCGAAACTGGATGTTGTTTGGACATCAATCTGCTGAATATGGGCATCGTCGTGTTTTAGCTGAACTAAATGCACAGCCGATATTAAACTTAAATTTACGTTTAGGTGAAGGTAGTGGTGCAGGGGCAGCGTTGGGTGTCATTCAATTGGCCTGTGCCTTACACAACCAAATGGCAACTTTTGCCGAAGCTTCAGTTTCAGGCGATCAGGTATAAAACAACATGCAAAAAGTGTGGATCATTGATGTGTTACGTCATGGTGAAACGACATTGAGCCATACTTTACGTGGTCATCTGGACGATGCATTGACACCAACAGGTTGGCAGCAAATGCAGACCACGATTGAGCAAATGCAGCCCTCTGCATGGCAAGTGGTTTTTACTTCACCCTTACAACGTTGTGCTGCATTTGCACAAAGGTTTGCAGCACAAACGAATCTGAATTGTGATATGGATGCAAATTTTAAGGAAATGTATTTTGGAGATTGGGAAGGGATCAGTACAGCGCAGATCTATCAATAGTCACCTGAACTACTTACAAATTTTTGGCAGCAACCCACCCAATATACGGCTCCGAATGGCGAGAGTTTATTAGATTTTCAATCACGCATTCAACAAGGGTTATTCTTAGTCATTGAAAAGATGCAAATACAGCAACATGAGCATGCCTTATTGGTCACGCATGGCGGTGTAATCAAGTTGTTGCGTTGTTTGGCGCAACACCAGCCATTGGACGATCTGCTGAAAATGCAGGCAAGTTTAGGGCAAATGTATCGCTTTAAAATCACTCTGGATGATCAGCAACAGTTACAGATATCCGAGGAATAACGTATGTTGCCATTCTGGATTGCACTACAGTTTTTGACCGTAATTCCTGTTCAATTATCACGGATACCCAATCAGACTGAAAATGCGCGATCTGTTTTATATTATCCGTTGATTGGTTTACTGATCGGTCTGATTTTATATAGTTTGAGTTGGTTGCTGAGTCCAGTTCCGCATCTTTTGAGCGCAAGTCTTATTTTAATCATCTGGATTTGGCTAACAGGTGGTTTACATTTGGATGGCTTGGCAGATACAGCTGATGCATGGGTGGGTGGTTTTGGTGATAAACAACGTACCCTTGAGATTATGAAAGATCCAAGTTGTGGGCCGATTGGTGTGTTAAGTCTGATCGCAGTCTGTTTGCTTAAATGGGTCTGTATTTATCTGTTACTTGAGCAACACTTAGCGCTATTTTTGATTGTTGTGCCTTTGCTCGGGCGAGTTGTGCCATTAATTTTATTGCTCACCACACCCTATGTTCGTGAAAATGGTCTGGGACGGCACTTAGCTAAGGATTTACCTAAAAAAAGTGCTTGGCTGATAAGTTTGATGGTTTTACTCAGTTTGATCTACTGGAAATTACAAGGTGTTTTAAGCTTACTTGTTTTTGTGACGGGATTGATTTATTTGCGACATCTTTTTATCAAACGTATTGATGGCATCACAGGTGATACCATCGGAGCAAGTATTGAACTACTAGAAACAGCTTTATTACTTAGCTTTGTTTTAAGCGGCTTTTATTGATCAATGTTTTCAGGCCAGTAACTTAACAATAACATGAACCAGAAAAGGGCCTGTAATGACCATAAAAATGCCTGCCAATACCATGGTTAAACTCGCAATAACACCTTCTTGCTTATTGCGCATATATGCTTTACTTGTACCAAAACCATGCGCAGCATTGCCCAGAGAAGCGCCGTTGGCCAAATAAGACTTGAGCTTTAATCCAGCTAAAATAAGATCGCCAAAGATGATACCTACAATGCCAGTCAAAATGGTAAACAAAATCACCAATTCAACCGAACCGCCAATATGTTGCGTGAGCTCCATGGCAAAAGGCGTAGAAATCGAGCGAGACATGAGACTATAAGTGGTTTGCTGATCAAAATGAAACAAACGCGCCAGATAAAAAGCACTCAGCATACCTGCCGCCATTCCTACGATAATACCCATACAAATAGACAATGCATGTTGTTTAATGATATCGCGGTATTCATAAATCGGAATCGCAAATGCTACTGTGGTTGGTCCTAACATCCATACGATCCAGTGATTATCCTGCATATAGGTGGTATAAGGCACATGGAAAATCATGAGTAGAACCATAATCAAGCAAGGAACTAAAATTGCAGGTGCAAAAGGTAAATAAGGCAAACGACGATAAATGGGTTTGGCCAAGATATAACCCAAAAGTGTTCCAACAAAACATATCAAGGCAATATTCATGATTTTAGCTCATGTTGAAGTAGCATTTTATCTTGGCTGCGTTGTTTGAGTCGTGATTCCAATTTAAAGCAAAAATGTACGGTATAGGCGGTGAATACCATGACACACAGAGTACTGAGCACAATTGCAGTTATTAATTGCCAGCCTTCAGCTATAAATAAACTTTTATAGTTGATCAGTCCCACAACACAAGGAATGAAAAACAGCACGAGTTCGGCTAGCATGAAATCCGAACCAGTTTTAATCCACTGCAATTTAAACACACCACTTACAAGCCCGATCAAAACTAGAAAAAGCCCAATAACGCCTGCTGAAACAGGCAGATTTAATGCTTGTTGCAAGAGTGATCCAATCCACCAGAAAATAAGTAATAAACCAATCTGGATGATCACTTTGGCAAAATATGCAAGGCTGGAATAAGACAAGGGATCACCTATAAACTCTATGATGTGTTTGGAATAGAACAATTGTAAATGGAGTTGTTATGCCATATTATGAATAATAAAAAATTAATTATGCTTTTATGGAATGGTTGTTGATGGATATTAAAACCCTAAAGATTTTTGTACAAATTGTACAAAGCCAAAGTTTTACGGCAGCAGCGGAGCAACTCTATATGACGCAGCCTACCGTCAGTAAAGCCATTGCTGCATTTGAACAGGAGTTAGCTACGACCTTATTTAAAAAAGGGGAAGCAGGGCGTAAACGTGAAGTGGAACTGACATATACGGGTCAGCAAATTTATCAACATGCGCTTACTATATTGGATGAACAGAAAAAAATTTATGAAACATTAGAAGATATAAAACATTTAAAAAAAGGAAAATTGACTTTGGGTGTACCACCTTTGGGCTCGGTGTTGCTTACCTCACTGATCGCATCGTTTCATAAACGATATCCTGATATTGAATTACAATTTATGGAAGTGGGATCAAATGCCATTTCAGAAGCAATTCTCAACCGAACTCTTGATGTAGGTGTGCTTTTAAGTAATCACAATCCTATTCTTGCAGAAATTCCGATCGTAGATTCATCTTTGTGTTTATTGTCCGCGAAACATTCGAGATGGAAAAATATACAAGAGGTGAGCTTAGCTGATTTAAAAGAAGAATCTTTTCTTTTATATGACGATAGTTTTACCTTGAATAACCTGATTATTCAGGCGGCACAGGTGGAAGGATTTCAGCCAAAAATTGTATGTAAAAGTAGCCAATGGGATTTTATTGCCAAAATGGTTGAATTTTCGATGGGCATTGCGTTATTGCCACAAATCTATTGTGAACAACTTGATCAAAGTAAGTTTAATATTACGCCTTTAGCCAATACTTCTTTGCGTTGGACATTAAGTATGGCATGGAATACTTCTGTACCGATGACCGCTGCGACTAAAGCATGGTTAAGTATTATTAAAGCACATCAAGATCAAATTCGTTTTTAGTTAAGCCAGTTTTGGATAACATTGATGACTTGTTCTGGCTGTTTAATCCAGACGCTATGCTGATTGCCTTGTAGACTTGGTCTTAAATCGAGCTGTTTAATTTGAGGATGACTATAATATTGAGTTAAGCCCATTAATGAGGACATTGGTGCCCATTCATCGCCCTTCATTTGAATAAAAAGAGCTTGGTTATCTGAAACATGAGTTGGCTTTAAAATATGATCATATGTTCCTGACAGTCCAGTTTTACACCAATCCTGAATAAGAGATTTTGCTTCTTTATTGCCAAAGCCAACCTTTTTTCCTGGTAAATAACCGTAAATTTGAATGAGAAGACTAAAGACTGAGATTGCTTTTAAGATTTGAATCTTACCCTTTAAATCCCAATAATGTAGTCCAATATTGCCTGTTGCGATCCCAATCACTGTAACGTCATGTTGTTGGCTATACAATGTAGCCAAATGCCCACCTAAACTATGTCCAAGTAGTACCACGTTTTGTTGTGAATGAGGTTGTGGGGCTAAGTTTATAAGTTGCGGAATAAAATCTTGCAATAAATCTCTATATCCATAATCAAAGTGACTAGAAACTTTTGGGATATTTCTGCCACATCCGGGATAATCAGCTGCTATTGTATTAAATCCCTTCGTATTTAAACCCCTGATCAGTTTTTGATATTTATCAATTTCAACACCGATAGCAGGAAGAATAATGATCGTTTTTGCATATTGATTGATGATATTCACTTTGGCATAAATCCCATCTGATTTTGGAAAGTAAATAAGTTTTTGAATACATTCCATATATTTTATTCCTTAAATGGACTAAGTTGAATCAAGGTGCTGAGACCTAATTTATTCAAAAACGCCGTTCTAGAATGTGGATGACGTTTTATTTCTTCTTGAATATATGCTTTAAAAGAAGTGTTAAATTTTTCACGAGGATAGTTTTCCAGACATTGTTTTTGGAATTGTTTATCAATGAGATGGAGTTCTGATCCAATCACATCACAGCTGGTTCCTTTTTGTAGCATGATCACTTCTTTAGGCTGACTCAAATCGGTAAAGCCATTCATATGCATACAAATTGCATTGGTAACTAAATTAATCTTATTTTCTGGATAATGGTGATACTTACAAAGTTGTTCAGCCTGCATTGCACTATTAAGAGTAAAACACTGACATTTCGAGGTTTTATGTTGATCAATTAAACCAATATCGTGCAAAAGGGCAGCCACTAAAAAAGCTTCATTGTCATATTGCCATCCATGAATTTGGCTAAAAGCGATTCCCCAAAAATAGCTCCGCCATGAATGATAAATTAAAGAGGTTTTTTGGGTTTCTTCAAGTTGTTCAATTGCTGCTTTGACTAAAGTACTGTCTGGTAAAATAATCTTGTTAAAATCAATAAAAATTGTTTCTCGTTGTTTCGGCAAGACGTGTTGTAGTAAATGCTGCGTGGTTGGGATGAATGTTTTCTGTAGAAGATACAGCTTTTCTTTTAAAGTCATTTGACCACGTTTTTCTTGCGCCCAATGATACGATCCTAGCATTATAATAATTCCATTAAAATTAGAGTAATTACTCTAATTTTTGCGGTGATTAAAATCAAGTCCATTCAGTCATAAAAAAGCCCTGACAATTCAGGGCTCAGTTAAATTTTTATTCTGCTAATACAATTTAGTTATAGGACTCATTATTTTTCCATCGTTTTACATAGTGAGCAGATCACGCCGTTATGCTGATGTGAATACATCACATCTGGACGTTCATAATCTTGATCACAAGCTACACACGCATAGACGGTCGCAACTGGGGTACCTTCAGCATCAAAACGCGGTTCATTGATCCCATCATCATGCTTTTTAATATAATACTTACCCTTAGTCAGTAAGCCCATGACAGGGGTAAGTACGAAGCCAACGATCAAAGCAATCAGTGGAGAATAAGAAGAAAGGAAATCACCTAATAAACCGAAGAAAGCTGCAATCGATAAACCTGCTGCTGCACCAAAAGCCACCAAACCAACAGGATTAAAGTCATACAGCATTTCACGGCGATATTCAGGCTGTTTAGGTGAAAGCTTTAATAAGTATTTATTGATAGCAATATCCGTTGCAACGACAACGACCCAAGCGATTGCGAAGTTTGAGTAAAAGCCTAGAATTTTACCGAGTACTGCAAACATGTTGCCTTCCATGAGCGCAAGTGCAACAGCTAGATTGACTAATACAAATACAATACGACCCGGATATTTTTTGCTGATACGAGTGTAAGCACTTGTCCAAGCCAAAGAACCTGAATAAGCATTGGTCACGTTAATTTTGATTTGAGAAATCACCACCAAGATAACTGCCAATGCTAAAGCTAACCAGCCCGGTAACATGTCATGAAATGCCGCATTGAACTGTTGTACAGGCTCAGTCGCATTAATCCCTGGTAATTTGGTCAATAAGTAAAAACCTAAGAATGCACCAATAATTTGTTTAATCGCACCCAAGATGACCCAGCCTGGTCCAGCCGAAATGACTGCTGCCCACCAAGATTTACTATTTTCTTTAGTTTTGGCTGGCATAAAGCGTAAGTAGTCGATTTGTTCACCAATCTGCATAATTAGCGATAAGCATACACCAGCACCGAGCATGATTGCTGCCATATCCATAGGCGCATAACCACTATTACCTGCATAAGTCGCAAAAGAACCAACCAGATTAGGTTCTTTATGAATCAAATAAGCCACAGGGCCAATCATCAAAATCAGCCAGATTGGAGTTGTCCAAACTTGTAACTTACTTAGGGCTTTCATGCCGTAGATGACTAAAGGAATGACCATAATCGTAGAAATAAGATAACCTGCCCACAAAGGAATACCCAGTCCAAGCAATAACCCTTGCGCCATAATGGAGCCTTCAAGCGCAAAAAAGATAAAAGTAAAACTTGCAAAGATAATACTGGTAATGACTGAACCAAAATATCCAAAACCTGCACCACGAGTGATCAGATCGAGGTCAATATTGTAGCGGGCAGCATAGTAGGCAAGAGGAATACCTGTGATAAAGATGATAATAGCAGCGAATAAAATCGAATAAATTGCATTGGTCGTGCCATAAGTCATCCCGATACTTGCACCAATAGAGAAATCTGCAAGATATGCAATACCACCAAGCGCCGTGATGGCGACTACTTTGGGACTCCAGCGACGAAAGCTATGCGGTGCATAACGTAATGTATAATCTTCAAGTGTTTCATTTGCTGCATTATTGGGTTTGGTTGCATCAAAAGAATCCGTTACTGATGTGTCGTGCATTCTTTATGACCTTATTTGAGTGGTAATATGGTGCATAAAGCAAGCAATGTGCCAATCTCATTATCAATCTGATGAGCTGTAAGCAAAGAGTAAAATATGAATGGCTTAGACTGAATAGAATAAATAATCTATAAATCAGAAAAATGGTGGTCAAATAGACAATTTTCAAAATTATGCTAAGATAACTAGAAACGTATTTAATCAATACGGGAGATTAAGCATGACAGCATTTGTTCCCATGAAAGCCAGTTTAAGAGAGGAAGAAATGATTCCGCATCTTGCTGTGGAGGCTTTTCGTCATGCTTTTTGTCAAGCTTCACAATCAGCTTCTGTAGTGTATGCCAAAGACCAGTATTTGCTTAAGCAATCCTGCAATGGCGAGACACAAATCCTGAAAAATATTTCATCTTATTATACTGACATCGCCGTGTCAGAAACGACATTGAAACGTAAGAAAAAAGTGGCATTTTAATTTTATATGCCACAACCCAGAATAAGGATGTTTGCAGGTCCAAATGGATCGGGTAAAAGCACTATTAAAGATTATTTATTACCGCGACATATTGGTGCGTATTTAAATGCCGATGAACTGGAAAAACAACTCGTTCAGGATCACTGCTTTTCATTGACAGATTTTCATGAAGCACTTGAAAGTCAGCAGCTTATCGATTTTCTAAAATCAAAAAAACGTAAAGTGAATCAGACAATGATGCCTTTACTGACTAGCAATCCGATTATTTTAGCAAATGGAAAAATTGCTTTTGAAGCAAGTGAAATTGATTCATATTTAGCAGCAAGAATTATTGATTATATTCGTATTCAATTTATTGAGTTAAAAATTAGCTTTACCTTTGAAACAGTCATGTCGCATAGGAGTAAGGTTGAGTTTCTTCAACATGCTAAAGCACAGGGCTTTCGTACTTATCTTTATTATGTTTCTACTGTTGATCCTGATATCAATATCAGTCGAGTACAGTATCGCGTGAGTCAAGGTGGTCACGATGTTCCAAGAGATAAAATTCGAACGCGCTATTTGAGAAGTATGGATTTACTATTAGATGCAATAGATGCCTCAGATCGAGCTTATATATTTGATAATTCTTCTGATGGTACTCAAGCATCTTTTTTAGCAGAAATTGAAAAAGCAGAAACTTTAAAATTAAATAAGAACTTGCAACATTTCCCTAAATGGTTTGTAGATCGTGTATTCAACGAATTTATGTAGTTAGATGCGATTTTAATCAATTGAAAAATGAGTCAAACGTGCATTGGTTAAATTACATAAAAATATATTATGTTTTTATATATTGTTTGAGCTAAAACCATGCATAGTTTCTTGTTGGCTTTTTTGGGCGGTGTATTACTTGGAATAGCCGTCGTTGGTTATCTGTATGTGAATGGTCGCATTGCAGGCATCAGTGGTTTACTTGCACAGGTGATAAATCCTAAAACAATAGCCAAAACACCTGCAATCTGGTTTTTACTTGGCTTATTGATTACGCCGTTCGTTGTTTCTTATTTTTATGCACCACAGATTAAGATCAGTTCCAATCCTTATCAATTAATCATTGCGGGTTTATTGGTCGGTTTTGGTACACGTCTGGGGTCGGGTTGTACCAGCGGGCATGGTATCTGTGGAATAAGTCGTTTATCGAAACGTTCAATATTCGCAACAATCATATTTATGTTTGCAGGCTTTGTTACAGTTTATGTGATGCGTCATTTACTGGAATGCCTATCATGAAAAATATATTTGCTTTTTTATTTGGCTCTCTTTTTTCATTGGGTCTAATAATTTCAGGGATGTCTAACCCTGAAAAGGTCCTCGCTTTTTTAGATATATTCGGCACATGGGATGCAAGTTTGGCATTTGTGATGATCGGTGCAATTCTAGTGGCATTTATTCCATTTCAAAGAGCAAAAAGACATCCAATAACATTATTCAAAGAAAAAATTGAGTTACCTCAGAATCATCAAATTGATCAAGATTTAATTGTAGGATCGTTGATTTTTGGTATTGGGTGGGGGATAGCAGGAATTTGTCCTGCTCCCGCGTTAACCTTAATTGGACTCGGATATGCTCAGGCTCTATATTTTATTGGAGCAATGTTGATTGGCATGATACTTCATCGGAAAATAAGAGGTGTTTAAAAAATATGAATACTCAGAAACCGTTGATTAAAAGTTTTTTTGATGAAGCGACTCATACTTTTACCTATGTGGTAAGTGACCCAGATACTAAACAAAGCGCGATTATTGATAGTGTACTGGACTATGATGCGGCTTCGGCCACAACGTCTACTACTCAGGCAGATAAAGTCATTCACTATGTTCATGAAAATAGCCTAAGCATAGAATGGATTTTAGAAACTCACGTCCACGCCGATCATTTAACTGCTTCACAATATCTAAAAAAGCAACTCGGTGGCAAAATTGCCATGAGTAATAAAATATCTATTGTTCAGCAAGCCTTTAGTCAAATTTACAATCTGGATATCAAATACTTTAACTTGCATCAGAGTTTTGATTATTTATTTGCTGACAATGAGTATTTTAGTATTGGTCATTTAGATGCGTATAACCTTCCCACTCCAGGACATACGCCTGCCTGTTTGAGCTATGTGATAGGGGATGCTGTATTTGTGGGAGATACACTGTTTATGCCAGATTATGGTACAGCACGTTGTGATTTTCCAAATGGAAGTGCAGCACAGCTTTATGATTCAGTTCAGCGATTATATGATTTGCCCGAAACCATGCGGATGTTCTTGTGTCATGATTATTTACCAGAAACACGTGAATATTTTATCGGTGAAACTGATGTAAAGACACAAAAGCAATTCAACATTCATATTGATCAGACGACTGCAAAATTAGATTTTATTAAAATGCGAGAGGCTCGGGATGCTACACTTGCAATGCCGAAACTGATTTTGCCCGCTATTCAGGTCAATATGGATGCTGGAAAGTTTCCCTTGGCTGAATCGAATGGTCAATCTTATTTAAAGTTACCATTGAATTATTTTAAAGTCTGAGTCATGTCAAATTTAGAAGATCCCCGTGTATTACTTGCTCTTGAACGAACCTTATTGGCATGGAATAGAAGTAGCCTCGCTTTAATTGCATTTGGATTTTTAATCGAAAAATCGACCTTGTTAATCCATCTGATTGATCCTGTTCGCTATCACGATAAGATTTTATTTAATCGCTGGCTCGGTGTACTGGTGATCGTTTTGGGATTAATCATTAGTATCTTATCGATTATTCAGTATCGAGTTGCACTGAAGTCACTTACGCCGTTAGAAATGATTGAAGGTTATCGAACCAATTTACCTATTGTATTAAGTTACTTCACGATACTCAGTGCGATTCTGCTAATTATTTCTTTTTGGATGTAATTTTTAAGCATAGCCCCCTTGGGGACTATGCTTACCTAAAAAATGATATAAAGCACTAATAATGATTAGTGTGCATATATAAGTCTGAAATCGTTCAAACTTATATATTTGGTTTGGTCGTATTTATTGGTGACCATATTTTGAAACGTCAGCATATTTACTGATAACTGGTTTAAGTCAATTTCATACCGATGCAATATAGATATAATGCACATTGCATAAGGTATGAAAAATTATTAAAGCTTCACAAGCATCAGCCGAATGTTACATCTTCGGAAACAAATGACATGTTAGGGTATGAGAAGTGATTATAGCTTCGCAAGAATGACCCCAAGATTTACATATTTGGGTAGTTTGGACCACCACCACCTTCTGGCGTAACCCATGTTATGTTCTGTGATGGATCTTTAATATCGCAGGTTTTACAGTGTACACAGTTGGCTGCATTGATCTGAAAACGTTTAGAACCATCATCATTTTCCATAATTTCATAAACACCCGCAGGGCAGTAGCGTTGAGCAGGTTCTTCCCATTTCGGTAAATTGATGTTTACAGGAATTGATGGATCAGTAAGTTTCAAATGCGCAGGTTGATTTTCTTCATGTACAGTATTGGAGATAAAGACCGAAGACAAACGATCAAAGGTTAATTTACCATCTGGCTTTGGATAATCCGGCTTAAATGTTGCTGTATCTACAGTTTTTAGTACAGCAAAATCTTGTTTTAAATCATGTAAAGTAAAAGGAACTTTAAAAACATTTTGATCGATAAAATTAAATGCACCACCAATCCACTGACCAAACTTATGCATGGCAGAACCAAAATTACGTGCTTGATATAATTCTTGTTTCAGCCAAGAATTATCATATTTGTTCGTATAGGCAGTCAGTTCTTTATCAAAATGATCATCGCCTTCCACTACGCGAGCAATGGCTAAATCGCCACCTTTGGCAACACCCGCAGCAATCGCTTCAAATACAGCTTCTCCGCATAACATGCCAGATTTCATCGCCGTGTGTGAACCTTTGATTTTTGAGAAGTTTAAAAAGCCAGCATCATCGCCAATTAAGCATCCGCCCGGAAATGTTAGTTTAGGCAGAGAATTAAAACCACCTTTAACGACCGCGCGCGCGCCATAGGAAATTCGCTTACCGCCTTCTAAAAATTGTTTAATCGTTGGATGAGTTTTCCAGCGCTGCATTTCCATAAATGGATACATATGTGGATTTTCATAAGATAAATCCACAATCAGACCTAAAGTGACTTGGTTATTCTCAGCGTGATATAACCACCAACCACCCGCAGTACCTGTTTCAGATAATGGCCAACCCGTACCATGCATCACTAAACCTGATTTGTGTTTTTCAGGATCAATTTCCCATAATTCTTTGATACCAATACCGTAATGTTGCGGATCCGCATCTTTATCCAGATTAAATTTGCTAATTAAGCGCTTTCCTAAATGTCCACGACAGCCTTCAGCGAATAAGGTGTATTTAGCATGAAGCTCATAACCGGGTGTGAAATGAGGGGTAGTTTCGCCATCTTTAGCAATCCCCATATCACCAGTCTGGATGCCTTTTACCATACCATCTGGATGATAAAGAATTTCAGCAGCTGCAAAGCCTGGGAAAATAGAGACTTCGAGTTCTTCTGCCTTTTGACCTAGCCAACGCACCACATTTCCCAAAGAAACGACATAGTTTCCTTCGTTATGCATAGATTTTGGAACCATCCGATACGGAACTTTTTGTGCTTTTGTGTCAGATAGAAGAAAATAAGTTTCATCATCTGTAACAGGAACAGTTAATGGAGCGCCTTCTTGTTTCCAGTTTGGAAAGAGTTCATTGATCGCACGTGGTTCAAGTACTGCACCTGAAAGAATGTGTGCACCTACTTCAGAGCCTTTTTCAACCACACAGACAGAAAGATCAGGCAGATTATTTTCAATGGCTAATTGACGGATTTTAATCGCAGCAGATAAACCCGCAGGGCCTGCACCAACGATGACAACATCAAATTCCATTGATTCTCGTTCAAAATTATCCATAATAAAAAAGAAATTTAGTTTCGCTTGTCGATATTTTAATTTGTTATTTTTAATAAGACAAGGCTTTTTAATGATAAAAAAAGCCAGTAGGGCTAATACTGGCTATAAACTGAAATCGATTTAAATTGTTATTAATATAATGATTAATTACGATTTTTGCGGATCAAATTGTTTCTCTTTAATAAACAGCGCTGGAATCACACCACAAATGAAGTAAGCTGCGCCCATGACCACAAAACCAAGTCCAATAGAACCACCAGAAGCCAAGAAACCAATGGTTGCTGGAGCAATGGCTGCACCTAAACGTCCTACGTTATAAGCACCACCAATGGCTGTACCACGAATTGCCGTTGGGAAGCTTTCAGTCATATAGGTTGCATTTACGCCGTATGGAATACCGTATAAAAAGCCAAAGATTACCAATAAATATAAGATGTTGTCTGGTGAGTTATAGAACACAATTAAAGGTAGGAAGATGGCTGTACCAATTGCACCAAATGCATAAGTAAAACGACGACCTAATTTATCAGCCATGAACCCAGCCAAAATTTTACCTAAAATCATGGCTGTATATGTACCAACCATATAGGCAGTCATTTCTTTAAACTTCATCCCAAGTTCACTTTCAAGGTACGATGGCATCCAGTTATTTACACCATAATAACCAAACTGCAAGAAGCCTGCGGTGAGTGCCCACAAGATAAACATATTGCGGTTACGTTTATCCTGAAAAATCAGTTTAAATGCAGATTCTTTTGGCTGTTCATTATTTTGGATTGGTTGTAAGCGTGCTTGCTGCCATGCTGCTGGTTCAGGTACAAGAATTTGCATCAATACAGCCATGATCACAGGAATAATCGCAATAAAAAACAGCATGCGCCAGCCATGCTCAGGAATAATCCAGCCTGCAAGTAAGGTTGCTACGATATAGCCGACTGTCCAGCCTGCTTGTAATGTTCCCAAAACTGTAGTGCGATAGCGTGTAGGCACATATTCAGCCATTAGCGTATTACAGGCAATATATAAAGAACCTAAGCCGAGCGAAGCAAAGAAACGTAAAATTCCAAACTGTAAAAAGCTGTGAGTTAAACCTAATCCACAGGTTAAGATTGAAAATGTCAGGATAGAAATAACGACAATACGAACACGCCCAAAACGGTCAGAGGCCCAACCGCCGAAAATCCCACCAACAGCCATACCTGCTAAGGTAAAACTTCCTAACATCCCCGCTTCGACTGAAGTTAATCCGAAATCTGCTTTAATACTATTTAAGCTATATGAAAGCAGCATCAGATCAGCACCATCAACCAACAGTGCTAAAAATGCAAATAGAAATGCAATTTTCCATGTATTTGGTCCAATTTTGGACGTCAGTTTGTTTGTGTTCACAGCAGTTCCTTTACCACAGAGGAGATTCCCAAAGCACAACACCGAGTTTTTAATGATTTAAAAATCGGAAAATTTATGTGGGAGATTTCTAAAATTTTTCGGATAGTAAAACAAAGAGTCAAATAAAACAATAATTATAAAAATAAGTATCGCACAGCGATATTTTATTATGTATATTAAATTTATGTTTTTTAATGAAAAATTTTGTGAAAAGAAAAACTACGACTTTAGTCGTGAACTGCTCAGTATTTGCTATTACAGGTAATGGGTGTATATTAGTTATTTAATATCGCTATGCGAAACTTAATATTAATTTTAATTCTTTCGCTGATTCTGATCGTTATAGGAAAAAATATGGGTGCTCTAGAAGGATTTCGTGTTCTAGATTTAAGTCGGGTACTAGCAGGACCATGGTGTGGTCAAATTTTGGCAGATTTGGGTGCTGAAGTCATTAAAGTTGAACGTCCTAAACGTGGCGATGATACGCGTGCATGGGGACCACCATGGATGAAAGACGATGAAGGACGCGATACACACGAAGCGGCATATTATCAATCGACTAATCGTAATAAGCTTTCCGTTGCCATTGATATCGCCACCCCTGAAGGGCAGGAAGTAGTTCGGGCTTTAGCGCTTGAGTCAGATGTTGTGATTGAAAACTATAAGACTGGTTCATTAAAGAAATATGGTCTGGATTATGAAACTTTATCTAAACTCAATCCAAAATTGATCTATTGTTCAATCACGGGTTTTGGGCAGACTGGTCCTCGTGCTGAAGAACCGGGTTATGATTTTATCATTCAAGGCATGGGCGGACTTATGTCCGTGACTGGTGAAAAAGATGACTTACCGGGTGGCGGACCACAAAAATTAGGCATTGCATTTTCCGATATTACAACAGGTTTGTATTCTACAATTGCGATTCAGGCGGCTTTACTCAATCGAAATATTACAGGCTTGGGGCAATACATTGATATGGCATTGCTTGATGTGCAAATTGCAACATTGGCTAATCAAGGGATGAATTATCTAGCCTCAGATAAAGTGCCGGGTCGTTATGGTAATGCCCACGCCAATATCGTGCCTTATCAAGTGTTTAAAGCTTGCGATCGCGATTTTATTATTGCCTGTGGTAATGACACACAATTTATTCAGCTCTGTCAGGCCATTGGTTTGCCAGAACTTCCGAATGATCCAAAATTTACTCGAAATGCGGATCGTATTAAGCATCGGGAAGAGATCACCGATTTACTGTCAACACATTTTGCAAGCAAAACGGCTGATGAATGGGTTGCTGCAATTCATGCGGCAAAAGTCCCTGTTGGCGTGATTAATAACCTAGAGCAAGCATTTGAAGAACCACAAGTCGTGGAACGGAAAATGTTAGTCGATATGCCACATCCACAGCGTCAACATTTAAAAGTGATTGGTTCTCCAATCAAATTGTCACGCACTCCTATTGAGTACAAACGTGCGCCACCGATGTTGGGACAACATACCGATGAAATACTTTCAAGGATCTTGTCTAAATCAACACTGGATGAGTTAAAATCGAAAGGGATTGTAGAATAAGATTACAAAATGGCGGTAATAGCAAAAGAAGTAAACGTTTTTGTACATGCTTCTTTTGCTATTGATAGAATAAATAGATTATAATTTTCGCATTGCGAAACATTAATAGATTTGAGTGCGCTCTAATACCATGACTGATTTAAACGAAACCGAACAAACGGAAAAACTACTGGTTCCGCTACGCCATGAATTACTTCATCCTATTGAAGACATGCAGGAAGAGGACGATCGTCAGTTTATTACTGCGCTTGCACGTGGTTTAGAGCTTTTACGTTGCTTTTCAGCCAAACAGCCACATTTGGGTAATCAAGAATTATCACAAATGACGGGGCTACCCAAACCAACGATTACGCGTTTGACCCATACATTGTCGCGTTTGGGTTATATTCGCCAAGTACCAAATTCAACTAAATTTCAATTATCTGTAGGTGTTTTGGCTTTTGGTTATTCGATGCTCGCCAATGTCTCGGTAAGATCTATTGCTCAGCCTTATATGAAAGAGTTGGCTGATTATGCAGGTGCTGCGGTCGCGATGTCGACGCGTGATCGTCTGAATATGATTTATCTGGATGTAGTGCAGGGCAAAGGCAATGTCACCATGCGTCGTCAGGTTGGAACATATTTGCCCATTCACTTAAGTTCGATGGGTCGTGCCTGTCTAGCCGCAATGCCTGAAGATGAACGTGACTTTTTACTCAATGCAATTCGCGTTAAACATAAGGAAGACTGGATCAAGATCAACCGTGATCTGGATAAAGCATTTAAAGACTATCAGGATTTTGGCTATTGCTTTTCTATGGGTGATTGGCATAAAGATGTGAATTCGGTCGCGGTGCCTTTATTGCATGAGCAACATGGTCTTTTAGTCTTTAACTGCGGCGGTCCAAGCTTTATTATGAAACGTGAAAAGCTAGAAGAAGATATCGCACCGCGTTTATTACACATGGTCAATAATATAAAAACTGAAATTGGTTAATTTTATTTTTTATAGATTTCTTAAATCATTCCTTTTTATTTCTCTTTTGCGAGAAAATAAAGAAGGTTTAAATGATGATGAAAAAAATCAGATATTTAACCAGTAATACTCAAAATATTACTGGTTTTTATTTATCCATAATGGGAAAGTTTTGCATCTCGAAGACAACAATAAAGTGCTAAAATAGCAAAAATAATGCCTAATATACATACTCCATTCCAACCAAAATGCCGCCATGCATAGCTTCCAGCGGTTGTGCCAACTGCGCCACCTGTAAAATAGCCAGTCATATAAATTGCATTGAATCTTGATCTGAGTTGTTGATTAAGCTTAAACACGATGCTTTGATTGGTAACATGAACTGCTGAAAGACATGAATAAATTAAAATTGTCGCAATCACATAATAAACAAAAGAAAACGGCAATAAAGTAAATAACAACCAACTTAAAATCAGACCAATACCACAGCTAATTGAAATCTTATGAATATAACCCTGATCGATATATTTACCTGAAAAGTTGGCAATAAATGTCCCAATAATTCCCACAAAACCAAATAAACCAATGGTAAAGTCACTAAAATAATAAGGTGCAGGAGCAAGTAAAAGCGACATCGTGGTAAAGGTCATGCTGATTCCTGCAAAGGTTAAAAAACCAATGTAGGTTCGACGACGTAAACGTTGATTTTGTTTAAAAATAATAGGAATGGAACGAATGGTTTTAAAATAACTTTCGGACTGCGTAGCAGGAAAAGAGCCGATTTTATTATATAAGACAACTGCTATGATGAGTAATAAAAAGCCACTAATCTGATAGATAATATTCCATGCAAACGATGTTGACATTAGTCCTGATAAGGAACGTGCCAATAAAATACCAATCATCAAGCCGCTAATCAGAAAACCAACGACACGACCACTGTGCTGAATGGGGACTAAACTTGCAGCCAGTGGTAATAAAAGCTGTGCAGAGATTGAAAATAAACCGGTAATGACCGTACCCAGCATGATCCAACTAATATGACTGGAAAAACCACTCATTAACAAACCCAACGAGGCGAGTAACATTAAAACGAACAATAGCCGTCTTTTTTCCAGAATATCACCCAATGGCATGAGCAGTAACAAGCCAATGGCATACGCGATTTGCGCGAGTGTAGGTACCCATGCAACGGTTGTTTCTGAAAGATGTAATGCCACTGCCATTGAATGGATTAGGGGCTGACTAAAATAATTACTTCCTGAGCAAATACCAGCCGCAACTGCCATCAAAATAACGGTTGGTGTATAGATACTCGACGATTTCATGCAGGTTCACTTGAATTTTTTTAGTGCAATTTTTGATTACACATAGAGGGATTCAACAAGCTTAATGAAAAAACAAATTTTTTACAATAATAATAGAATTACATTTTGCAATGCGATATCTTAATTTATTATAAAAAATCGAGTAAGACATATTCAATTTACTCGATCATGGGAATAGTTAAATTTAATCAACAATAATGAGGAAGAATATGAGTGCCTTAACAGGATTTAGGGTTCTGGACTTAAGTCGAATCCTAGCTGGACCTTGGTGTAGCCAGATTTTGGCAGACTTGGGTGCAGAGGTCATCAAGATTGAAAAACCATTTCAGGGTGATGATACACGCATCTGGGGGCCTCCATTTCTTAAAAATGATAACGGTCAGGACACGGGTGAATCGGCTTATTATTTGTCTACAAATCGTGGTAAGCATTCAGTTGCCATTGATATGGCGACTAGCGAAGGGCAAGCGCTGATTAAAAAAATGGTGCTAGAAAGTGACGTTTTAATTGAAAACTATAAAGCAGGTTCTCTTAAAAAATACGGGCTTGACTATGAAAGTTTAAGCCAGATTAACCCCAAATTGGTGTATTGCTCAATTACAGGTTTTGGACAAAAAGGCCCACGTGCAGCAGAACCCGGCTACGATTTTATCATTCAAGGCATGGGTGGCATGATGAGTGTCACAGGCGAACGCGATGATTTGCCCGGTGGTGGGCCGCAAAAAGCAGGTTTGGCATTTGCTGACCTCACTACAGGTTTATACGCTGCGATTGCGATTCAAGCGGCACTGTTATCACGTGTGACCACAGGTGAAGGCCAGCACATCGATATGGCACTACTCGATACCCAAGTCGCTTCACTTTCGGTTTTGGCGATGAATTATTTGACTTCTGCAAAAGTGCCGGGCCGTTTTGGTAATGCACATGCCAATATCGTGCCTTATCAAGTGTTTAAAGCCCAAGAGGGAGAATTTATTATTGCCTGCGGTAATGACCAGCAGTTTAAGGCTTTATGTGAAAGTATCGGTTTGCCTGAACTGTGCAAAGACCCGAAATTTGAAAAGAATAAAGGTCGTGTCACTCATCGCGAAGAAATCAGTGCCATTTTACAGCAGCATTTTATGGCACAACCAGCTCAAGCTTGGGTGGAGCGTATTCATGCGGTAAAAGTACCAGTAGGGATGATCAATAATCTACAGCAGACTTTAGAAGAAGAACAGGTGGTTTTTCGGGAAATGGTCGTAAATATGCAGCATCCACTACGTTCCGATTATGTCTCGATTGCTTCACCCATCAAGCTCTCTAAAACACCAGTACAGTATGTTAAAACTCCGCCATATCTAGGCGAAGATACAGACTCTATTTTAGATCGGTTTTTAACGCCAACAGAGCTACAAGATTTAAAAGACAAAAAAGTGGTTCAGCAAGGCTAAGCTTGTACCATTAAATCGAGAAGGAGCATTGATATCATCAATTGCTCCTTTTTTGATGATTTGATTTATAAGCTTTCTGTTAAGGCATCCTGAATGCTATTCACCATATATTTCAAACGCGGGCCAATCTCTTCAATGGTTTTTTCAGCACTCAGTAAATAAGAGGGGGAACCACAGTTAAAAACATATAAGCCATGTTTTGAACTGATTAATGGTACAGCAACAGAATTAATACCTTGTTGCCATTCGCCTAAAGAAAGGCAATAACCATATTTGGCATATTGTTCAAAAGCCCGATCAAGCTGTTCCTGAATCTGTGGCCATTGTTCTGGTTCTCGTTTTTGTATGGCCTCTAAAATTAAATTCCGTTCGTATTCAGGCGTTGCCACCAAACAGGCACGACCCATGGAGCTACTATATAGCGGTAATGTTGAACCAATCGGACGACGTAAGGTGCTATTGGTTTGAACGACATCCAGATAAAGCATATTCAGACGATCACGAGCTGCTAACGCTACAGGTGCTTGCGCATAAAGGCTCATTTCTTCCATAAAAGGATGTGCCGTAGTGCGAATGGTTAGATTTGATAATGCAGCATAACCCAAAGAAAGCACGCCAATATCGAGCATATATTTAGGAGAATCAGGCATCTGCTTCAAATAGCCTAAGCTAACCAAGGTATTACAAATGCGGGCAATCGTCGGCTTAGGTAAGCCTGTCATTTTGGCTAATTCTAAATTACCTAGTACTTGATGTTGCAATGAGAAACAACGTAGTAGTTCTAAACCACGTGCCAAAGATGCAATAAATTGAGGATTATTTTCACGATGAATATGAGAAATAGGATCTAGACGAATTTCATCAAAATTGAGTGTTTTATCATTCTTTTTACTTTCAGCGTGTTGCGACATTGAATTCTCAAATTAAAAAGGATCTCCTGATCATAGAGCATTTTATTTTGCATTGTAAAATGAATCCATTCATCATAAACAGGGTTGTGATGAATGGATATGTTTTGATGGTTAAGCGACGTTCTCAATGACCATTGCTAAACCTTGACCAACACCAATACATAGGCTGACAACAGCATATTTTTTATTACGGCGCTGTAACTCACGTGCAACAGTCAATGCCAAACGCGCGCCTGAAGCACCTAAAGGATGACCAACGGCGATTGCACCACCATTTGGATTGACACGTGGGTCATTAAAGTCAACCCCTAGACCTTTTAAGCAAGATAAAACCTGTGAAGCAAACGCTTCATTGATTTCAATAATATCTAGGTCATCTAATGTTAAGCCTGCACGAGATACCGCTTTTTTAATTGCTTCAATTGGACCTGCGCCCATGATGCGTGGTTCAACACCAGCTGCAGCCGCAGACAAAATTTTTGCCATTGGCTTAAGACCATATTTTTGACCAGCAGCTTCTGAACCGATCAATACCGCAGCTGCACCATCATTAATGCCCGATGCATTACCAGCAGTGACTACACCACCTTCAAATAATGGTTTGAGCTTGGTTAAAGCTTCAACGGTTGAGCTAGGGCGAGGGTGTTCATCTTCAGTCACTTGTTTTGGCGGTAGCTTTTTACCTTGAGAGACTTCAATCGACGTGATTTCACCTTCAAAAAAGCCTTCTTCTTTTGCTTTTTGGTATTTCGCTTGAGATTGAGCAGCAAATAAGTCGGCCTGTTCACGAGTAATGCCATATTCAACGGCGACATTATCACCTGTTTCAGGCATAGAATGACCGCCATACTGTGCCACGATCTTTTTATTCGGAAAACGTGAACCAATAGTGGTGTCATAGATTTTAGCATCGCGGCTATATGCACTTTCTGCTTTACCCATGACAAAAGGAGCGCGAGACATGCTTTCTACGCCACCCGCAACATATAAATCGCCTTCGCCACAAGTGATCGCACGCGCAGAATCAATAATTGCACCTAAACCACTGGCACATAAACGATTGACCGTTTGACCCGGCACAGTCACAGGTAAGCCTGCTAATAATGCAGCATGACGTGCCACGTTACGGCTATCTTCACCGGCCTGATTGGTATCACCAAAAATGACATCTTCAATATCGGCACCCGGTACACCTGTTTTTTCAATCAAACGTTGAATGACCAAGCCAGCTAAGTCATCAGGGCGAATTGAAGCAAGTTCACCTGCATGGCGACCAAATGGAGTACGTAAACCGTCGTAAATATATGCATTTAACATGGAGTAAATTCCCTTTTTAAATTAAGCAGTAAAAGTAAGTGGAAGATTCAGTGCGACACGGCGTTGTAACCATGGGCTAGGGCGATAACGCGGATCGTAAGTTAATTCGGAAATGCGATTTAGGATCAGTAAAATTTTGTCTGAACCGAGTACGTCACCCCATTCGATTGGGCCGTACGGATAACCCAAACCTAGACGAACAGCAGCGTTGATGTCGTCGACCGTTGCAATATTTTGTTGCGCAATGTCACAACCTAAATTAATCACCATAGCCAATACACGTTGCGCGACAAAACCTGTGCTTTCATCAATCATGCTGACTAATGCACCATCAAGGTTGAATATTGAATGCGCGGCCTGAACATAATCGGCTTGGGTGGCAAGTGAAGGCATCAAGGTACGATGTTTTTCAATGCTATACAGCATATCAATCGCGACACTATGCGCAGGGTTTACATTGAAACGTTTCGCTGCATGTGTGGTATCTTCACCATAACAAGCCAATAAACATAAGCTGTCTGCTTGAGGTGTTGTTCCAGTATCCAGTTGAATATTTTGTGCAGTGAGATAGGCTTCGAGCAGTTTTTTGTCAGCTGCAAAATCAGCTACAATCCATACAGTCGGATAACGATCTAAACCTTCTACCACTTTGGCAGGTGTTTCACCTGTTTTGCTTCCTGTACGATAGTCATAAAAACCCTGACCAACTTTGCGACCCAATTGTTTGGCTCCGAGCATTTGTTTGGTGAGCGGACTTGGACGATAACGTGCTTCTTCATAATATTGATGATAGATTGATTCCATCACAGGATGTGAAACATCAAGCCCTGTTAAATCCATGAGTTCAAAAGGGCCCATTCTGAAACCCACACCATCACGTAAAATACGATCAATTTCACTGATGTCTGTGACATTTTCATTTAAAATTTTTAAAGCTTCTGTACCATAAGCACGACCCGCATGATTAATAATAAATCCTGGAGTATCTTTTGCCACCACTGGGCGATGACCAAATACACGAGAAAGTTGGTTCAGCGTTTCCACATGTTTTGGATCTGTTTTTAAACCTTGAATCACTTCAACCACTTTCATGAGTGGAACAGGATTGAAGAAGTGATAGCCGATCACGCGTTCAGGATGCTGACAATTCGCTGCAATCGCAGTAATTGAAAGCGATGAAGTGTTTGAAGCCAAAATTGTGGTTTCTGGGACAATTGCTTCAAGCTGATCCATCAAAGATTGTTTAATGTCTAAACGCTCAATAATGGCTTCAACGATCAAATCACAGCTTTTTAAATCACTAAGTTCATGGGCAATCAAAAGATTTGCATTGGCTGCATCAGCTTGTTCAGCTGTGATTTTGTTTTTATCAAGCAGCTTTTGAAAGGTCGCTGCCAATTTTTCTTTGGCTTGCTGTGCTGCACCAGCTTTGGCATCATACAAATAAGTGGTGTGACCCGATTGGGCTGCAATCTGGGCAATACCACTACCCATAACACCGACACCAATAATGGCAATAGTTTTGATCTGTTGTGTCATGATAACTGTCCTAAGATACTGTAATCATTTAAAAAATAAAGATATAAAAAATTAGGTTAATCGCTGCTTATCGCCATCTATCGGTAATATTTGCCCAGAGATGGAACTCGCACTATCCGATGCGAGAAAAACGCATAAATCTGCGATATGTTTAGGATTGACAAATTGTTTAAGCGATTGATTGGCAAGTGCGTTTTGAGTCACTTCTTCAAGAGAAATATTCATGGCATCTGCACGAGCTTGTAATACACGTTGCACACGTTCACCATCGACTGCACCGGGAAGAACTGCATTGACACGAATATCAAAGGCACCCAGTTCCATCGAAAGCGTTTTGGTAAAACCAATGATTCCCCATTTTGAAGTCGAATAGGCCAGTCTAAATGGATAACCCATTCGTCCTGCAATCGAGGAAAGATTGATAATGACACCTGAATTGGATTGCTTGAGATAAGGGATCGCCAATTTCGTCATCATAAAGGTACTGTTCAGGTTTAAATTTAAAACCTGTGTCCAGTCTTCAAAACTCAGTTCATCTGCTGCCACGGTAGGGCCAGAAATTCCTGTGTTATTTACTAAAATATCTAATCCGCCTAACGCTTGCATGGCAGTTTCAAACATGGGTTGAATTGCATTCATTTGACCCAGATCACAATACGCAATCTGTAGTTGAGGATAATCCTGTTTGAATTGCTGCAAGCTTTGTTGATTGATATCACATACAAAAACGTCATCGCCTTGTTTTAAAAAGGCTTCTGCGATACATCGACCAATCCCAGAACCACCAGCACTAATAAATACTTTACGCGCCATCAATTTCATTTCCTCAATATTCGACTGTAAAGACCTATTTGCCTTGATAAGAAGGTTTGCGTTTTTCTATAAAAGCATTGATCCCTTCGTTTTTGTCTTCAGTAGAAAATAATAATTGGAAAGATTTACGTTCTAAGGTTAAGCCAGCATTTAATGGCACATCTTCACTCATCAGCGCAACTTCTTTAATTTGCTGCAATGCGATCGGTGGCATTTTGGCAAGACTTTGCGCCATTTTGATAGCAGTAGGAATGGTTTGGTCATCTTCGGTCACTTGAGAGACTAGACCCATGATATAGGCTTCTTCTGCTGGAACCATGGCACCTGTCATAATCATGCGCATCGCATGGAATTTTCCGACCGCACGGAACAGACGCTGTGTACCACCAGCACCTGGCATTAAACCGACTTTAATTTCAGGCTGACCGAAAATGGCCCCTTTACCTGCAATAATAATGTCGCTGTGCATGGCAAGTTCACAACCACCACCAAGAGCATAGCCATTCACTGCCGCAATAACAGGTTTTGGACATTGAGAAATCGCGTTCCAATAACGTTCTGTACGGCGTAGCATCATGTCAGTTGAACCTGCTGTTGCCATTTCTTTTAAATCTGCACCAGCTGCAAACACTTCATCACCACCTGTAAGGACAATGGCGTGAATATCGTCATTAAAGCTAAGTTCACTAAATGCCTGTGCAAGCTGTTTGCGCACTTCTGTATTTAATGCATTCTTTGATTCAGGGCGGTTGATTTTGACGATTGCTATTTTTTCAATTGAATAATCGATTTCGACGAAATTATCCTTGTTCATATCTGTCATTTTACATCCTTTGTTTCGCATATCAAAACTATATTCCTCATATAATGCTTAATCGACAAAAATTTTCAAGTGTTTTTTATGACATTAATTGATTGAACTTTTTGATAAATCAGTAAATGCCTGAAAAATAAAGCCTAGCTGATACATAATTTCGTTTAACGAAATTTATTTTTAAAAAAGTATTGAAAAAATAGTTTTAATTCTCGTAGTATGAAATTAATTTAATGCAGAACTAGATTTTGTGAAACTTTGTGTGCTGACTAATTTGCAAAATAGTTGGTATCAATAGCGAAATATATGAAATGGGAGATCACTCATGATCCGCGATGAAGGAATGTTGCAACAATTACTCTCGACGATTCGGGATTTTGTCAAAAATGAATTGATTCCAAGAGAACATGAAGTTGCTGAAAATGACCGTATTCCTGAAGATATTGTTCAGCAAATGCGTGAACTAGGCTTATTCGGTTTGACCATTCCAGAAGAATACGGCGGTTTAGGTATCACGATGGAAGAGGAAGTCAATGTTGCCTTTGAATTGGGTCATACTTCTCCTGCATTTCGTTCGTTAATTGGTACAAATAACGGCATTGGTTCAAGTGGTCTGATCATTGATGGTACTGAAGAACAGAAACAAAAATATTTACCGCGTTATGCAAGCGGCGAAATTATTGGTTCTTTCTGTCTGACTGAACCAGAAGCGGGTTCTGATGCGGCATCTTTAAAAACAACTGCGGTAAAAGATGGCGATTTCTACGTTTTAAATGGTACTAAACGTTTTATTACCAATGCACCGCATGCTGCGACTTTTACAGTGATGGCACGTACTAATCCTGAAATTAAAGGTGCAAGTGGTATTTCTGCATTTTTGGTTGAAGCCAATACCCCAGGAATTACGCTGGGTAAAATTGATAAAAAAATGGGACAAAAAGGATCACATACTTGTGATGTGATTTTTGAAAACTGTCGTGTACCTGCTTCTGCATTAATTGGTGGGGTAGAAGGCGTAGGTTTCAAAACTGCAATGAAAGTTTTGGATAAAGGTCGTCTACATATTGGTGCATATAGTGTTGGTGTGGCGGAACGTATGCTGGATGATGCACTTCGTTATGCTGTAGAGCGTAAACAATTTGGTCAACCGATTGCAAATTTTCAATTAATTCAAGCCATGCTTGCAGACTCTAAAGCTGAAATCTATGCAGCCAAATGTATGGTTTTAGATGCTGCACGTCGTCGTGATGAAGGTCAAAACATTAGCACTGAAGCATCTTGCGCAAAAATGTTTGCTACTGAAATGTGTGGTCGTGTAGCAGATCGCTGTGTACAGATTCATGGTGGCGCGGGTTATATCAGCGAATATTCAATTGAACGTTTTTATCGTGACGTTCGCTTGTTCCGTCTTTATGAAGGAACAACTCAAGTTCAACAAATCATTATCGCTAAAAATATGATTAAGGAAGTGACTGCTTAACTTCTGATCTTATATGACATGAGGCAATTGGATGCCTCATGTGTTTTTTGTCTGAGGAAATAGACATGACAACAGATACAATTACATCAAGTAATACAATACAGGCGATTCAAACGCCTAAAAAAATTTGGATTACTGCATTTATATTTGCTTTTCTTGCTTTACTCTGTGACGGTGCGGACTTAGGATTTTTAGCATTAAGTTTGACCAGTCTTAAAACAGAGTTTCATCTTACTGGGGTTCAAGCTGGGACATTAGGTAGTTTAACTTTATTCGGTTCTGCAATCGGGGGATTGATCGGGGGATGGGCGTGTGACCGTTTTGGGCGCGTACGTATCATCGTATTCTTTATTGCTTACTCTTCAATTTTAACCTGTGCTTTAGGCTTTACTCATTCTTTTGAACAATTTGCGCTAGTGCGTGTTTTTGGTTCAATGGGCTTAGGCGCACTATATATTGCCTGTAACGTGTTGATGTCTGAAATGGTACCGACCCGACATCGTACAACAGTTCTTGCAGCCTTAATGACAGGTTATACATTAGGTTCATTACTTGCGACTTTATTGGCTGGACATATTATTCCAGATCATGGCTGGCGTTATCTTTATTGGTTAGCGATTACACCTATTGTTTTGTCTTTCTTTATGTATTTCATGGTGCCTGAACCAGAATCGTGGAAAAAATCGCGTCAACTTCGTGCAGCTCAAACTGAAGGCGGTATGAAAGCAGTTAAGCGTGAAAATCCATATCGTGAAATCTTTAAAGAAAAGAAACACGGCATCATGTTTTTGCTCTGGGTGGTGAGTACAGGTGCATTGCAGTTTGGCTATTACGGTGTCAGTAACTGGTTGCCAGCATATCTTGAATCTGAACTCGGTATCAAATTCAAAGAAATGGCCATGTATATGGTGGGCACATTCATCATTATGATTTTTGCCAAAATCATTGCAGGGATGATTGCAGATCGTTTAGGGCGTCGTGCTGTATTTGCTTTTGGAACCATTGGGACTGCTTTATTTATCCCAGTCATTGTTTATCTCAATACACCTACAAACATTCTTTGGTTAATGCTGTTCTTTGGCTTCCTTTACGGAATTCCTTATGCCATCAATGCAACTTATATGACGGAAAGCTTTCCAACGTCGATTCGTGGTACAGCAGTAGGTGGTGCATACAATGTTGGTAAAGTACTTTCTATTTTCTCTCCATTAACTATCGGTTATTTATCTCAAAGCGGCTCAATTGGTTTGGGGTTGTTGGTGATGGCCGCTGCATATTTTATCTGTGGTGTGATTCCACTGTTATTCATTAAAGACAGACTATTTAATCCACAAAAAGCGGATTAATGCTGCTATTCAGACTGGTGATGGATCACCAGTCTGAATTTAAAAATATTCATTATTTAAAAGTACAACAAATTCATCTAAATGAAATAGGTGGCAATATGAAAATGGAAGTTTTGGGTTTTGAGAAAGATACGGTAATTCAGACCCCAAAAAAAGTCTGGATGACTGCGTTTATATTTTGTTTTTTGGTGTTGCTGTGTGACGGAGCAGATATTGGGATTTTAGCTTTTACACTAACAAGTTTGAAAGCAGAGTTTGGTTTAACCAGTGTACAGGCAGGAGCACTCGGAAGCTGGTCTATTTTTGGAATGGCGATTGGTGGGTTGATTGGTGGATGGGCAAGTGATCGCTTTGGACGTGTACGCGTGATTGTCATCGCAACAGCGATGTTTGCCATTCTTTCTGCATGTACGGGTTTGGCGCAGTCTTATGAACAGATTGTTATTTTAAGAACCATTACCTGTCTGGGTTTAGGATCACTGTATATTGCATGTAATACGCTTATGTCGGAACTGGTTCCGACTAAATATAGAACCACTGTTTTGGCAACGCTCATGACTGGTTATACCTTAGGTTCATTGGTCATCACGGCTTTATCTGGATGGATTATTCCAGAGTTTGGCTGGCGAATGCTGTATTTCATTACCATTATTCCAATTGTATTTTCCATTTTGATGTTCTTTCTTGTTCCAGAGCCTGCGTCATGGAAAAAAGCACGTGCACTCAAATTGGCAAATCCGCAAGCAGGTAAAGCACAAAAACTCGAAAACCCTTATGTCGCATTATTTAAAGATAAACAACACGGCAAGATGTTGATGTTATGGACATTTAGTTCTGGATTTTTATTGTTCGGTTATTTTGGCGTAAGTAACTGGCTGCCTTCATATTTAGAAGCAGAATTGGGAATCAAGTTTAAAGAAATGGCAATTTATATGATTGGGACTTTCCTGACCATGATGTTTGCCAAAGTGATCGCTGGTTTTGTCGCAGACAGAATTGGCCGTCGAATTGTATTTGCATTTGGAACAATGGGGACTGCGCTATTTATTCCAGTCGTTGTTTATTTCCATACGGCCGAAAATATTGGCTGGTTAATGCTAATTTTTGGTTTTTTATACGGCATTCCTTATGCCATCAATGCCACCTATTTAACTGAAAGTTTTCCGACTTCAATTCGAGGAACTGCGGTAGGTGGTGCATTTAATATTGGAAGAATTGGTGCAATTTTTGCCCCGATCGCTATTGGTTATTTGGCAACTCATAACTCGATTGGTGCAGGTTTGTTGTTAATGGGAGTGGCCTACTTTTTATGTGGTTTGATTCCAACCTTATTTATCAAAGACAGATTATACGATCCGCAAAAGGCTGAGTAATGAATAGTTTACAAAAAGCTTTGTAAATGAAGACAGAAGGAATGAATTGATATGATTAATAAGATCACCAGTGATATTGAATCGGTCTTAAGAACGATTCCTGATGGTGCAACCATCATGACCAGTGGATTTGGTACTACTGGTCAACCAGAAGCTTTACTGGAAGCACTTATTGATATTGCACCAAGAGAGCTGACCATTATCAATAATAATGCGTCTTCGGGTCCAAACGGTTTAACCAAACTATTTACGGCTGGACTGGTTAAAAAACTGGTTTGTTCGTTTCCAAAGTCTGTAAGTTCAACAGTTTTTCCTGACTTATATCGTGCTGGAAAAATTGAACTAGAACTTGTTCCACAGGGCAATCTGGCTTGCCGTATTCAGGCCGCAGGTGCAGGACTTGGGGCAGTATTTACTCCAACAGCTTACGGTACAAAGATTGCTGAAGGTAAAGAAACAAGAACCATCAATGGTAAAAACTATGTATTGGAATATCCATTACATGCCGATTTTGCTTTTATTTATGCGGACAAAGCTGATCGTTGGGGCAACCTGATTTATCGTAAAGCCGCGCGTAATTTTGGTCCAATTATGGCAAAAGCCGCGACGACCACAATTGTACAGGTCAATGATGTCGTGGAGCTGGGTAGTCTTGATCCTGAATGCATCATCACTCCAGGAATATTTGTACAGCATGTTGTCAAAGTAGGAGATATCAAATGACCATTCAAAAAAGAAGTCGTGAAGAAATTGCGGTAATTATCGCAAAAGATATTCCTGATGGTTCTTATGTAAATTTGGGGATTGGATTGCCGACCAATGTTGCCAAACATCTGCCTAAAGACAAGGAAATCTTTCTACATTCTGAAAATGGAGTATTGGCATTTGGCCCACCGCCAGCACCAGGTGAAGAAGATCCAGATCTAGTCAATGCGGGTAAAGAACTGGTGACTTTATTACCAGGTGGTTGTTTTATGCATCATGGTGATTCATTCGACATTATGCGTGGCGGACACTTGGATATCTGTGTATTGGGTGCATTTCAGGTTGCATTGAATGGTGATCTGGCGAATTGGCATACAGGTCGAGAAGATGATATCCCTGCGGTTGGTGGCGCAATGGATTTGGCAGTTGGTGCAAAACGTATTTTTGTTTATATGGAGCACACCACTAAAAAAGGTGAAGCCAAAATTGTGAATCAATTGAGTTATCCAATCACTGGTGAGCAATGTGTCGATCGTATTTACACCGATCTATGCATTATTGACTTAAAAGGTGGACAAGCACATGTGATTGAAATGGTTGAAGGTCTAACTTTTGATGAGTTGCAGGCTGTAACAGAATGTCCACTTGTGGATGCTCGAATTTAAATTTTACTTTAGTACTTCAAAATAGCTTGTATATGAAAATTCGGATGTTCAGGGGCATATACAAGTTGATTGATTAATCTCTATCTTTAAGGAATAAAGATGAAAAAACTTATTTTAGCTGCGGCTTGTGCCGCGGCTTCTGGGGCGCTTTTTGCAAATTCTGTAGAAAGTACGACTGAGCAACGAATAAATGCGCTTGAAGCAGAATTACAGCGTTTAAAAACTGAGCTTGAGCTGCAAAAAACCAATCAGCAAAAAATATTGGCTACCAATGCCGAATTAGCTGAGAAAAAAACCGTGCAATCTTCTGATTCTTCAGCAAAAACGGATAAAGCAATACCACCTTCATGGGTTACTTGGACTGATAATGTTAAGGTCTACGGAATTGCACGTTTAGATGCGGCTGTTGATTTTCAATCCTCACCAGATACGGGTGGGCGTACAACAAGCAGTATTTATAAAGCACCGTTTGAAAATGATAAACGTGCCAATCATCCGCGTTCAGATGCGATGATTAATGCCAGTCGTTTAGGTGTTTACTTCACTAGCCCAGATAAAAAAGTGACGGGTAATATTGAAGCCGATTTCTTTGATAGCTCAACAATGGGAACTGGTGATGGCAAGTTCCGCATTCGACATGCGTTCTTTACTTATAAAGACTGGACGTTTGGTCAGACTTGGTCACTGATGTCGAATATGGAAACCCGTACAGAATCAGTCGACTATACCCAATTTATGGGAACCTCGTATACACGGTTACCACAAGTTCGTTATGACTGGAAAATTGATAACAATCATGATTTAAAAGTTGCACTTGAATATACAAGCTCAAGGGTTTCAGCCTTTCCATCTTTAACAGGGCGATATACCTATAAAGAAGGTCCATTGTTTGTGCTTGCTCAAGGTTTTGTAAACGAAAAATCAGCCGATGTGGGCAGGGATGACGTTAAAAAAGTAAGTTGGGGCGCAGGTGGCGGTTTGAAATATCAAATTACGCCAAAACAGTCTTTACAGGCAAACTATCAACATATTGTTGGTGATCAGAAATTTATGCCGTATACCACTCAAACTGGATTGGCGAATAGCAACAGCTTAAATGCAGCAGGCGATTTCTCATTAAATAAAGACAAAACTGATTTGGTGATGAATACCCTCGATTCATTTAATATCGGTTATACCTATAAATTTAATGATCAATGGCGTACCAACTGGTCTGCTTCAATCTTTAAATATGATGACAGTAGCGACTATGCTGAATTAAATCAGGATGCCAATGATCGTTTAACCGATTATGCAGCTAACTTATTTTATAGTCCAACAGCGCAAATGGATTTTGGTGTGGAATATCATCTAGGTGAGCGCAAAGTATTTGATGGCAGAACGGCTGACATTTCGCGTGTCAACTTTGTATCGATGTATAAATTTTAAAATCAGCATTTGAGTAAAAAATGTCTAACATGATTCAATCCAGTACAGAACATATGGATATGTCTAAGAGTCTGGTATTTATACTTGCAATGACTTGCGGTATTTGTGCTGGATCGAATTATTATAATCAACCGCTGATTTATTCAATCGCACATGCTCTGGGAGTCAATCCAGATCAAGCCGCACTGGTGATCGTAATTGGTCAACTGTCTTATGCGCTGGGTTTGTTTGTATTGGTTCCTATGGGGGATTTTTTTGAAAAAAGGTCATATATTGTTTTACTGATGATCTGTACAGGTCTGGCTCAAATGGGGCTTTCTTTTAGCCCCAATTTGACGACTTTGTATAGCTTGACCTTTCTTTCCACATTCTTTTCAGTTTCTACTCAGGTTCTCGTTCCATTTGCCGCAGGTTTAGCAACACCTCAAAAAAGCCCACAAGTCGTGGGAACCCTGATGAGTGGCTTGTTCATGGGAATTTTGTTAGCCCGTTCGATTGCAGGACTGATTTCGACGATCTGGACGTGGCATGCTGTTTATTTATTAAGTGGTTTTATTATTCTTCTGTTTGCCTCGATTGTCTGGTTTAAACTTCCAGTTGCAAAAAAGACAGTTAAATTAAAGGTCTGGCAAATCTACGCATCATTATTTACTTTAGCCGTTCATGAACCACATCTCATACGTCGAGGATTAGTGGGCGGTATTGGTTTTGGTATTTTGGCGCTGATTTTTACCACCATGACATTCTTACTGGCCAATGCACCTTATCATTTTAATGACTTTCAAATAGGACTCTTTGGAATAGTTGGTCTGGCAGGAGTATTTGCAACACCGTGGGCAGGTAAAAAAATTGCACATCAGCAGGAAAATATCACGGCTCTGATTAGTCTGAGTTTGCTTATTCTGGCTTGGATTCCCTTATTTTTTGCGCAGAAATTTTTGATCTTATATGCAGTTGGTGTGATTTTAGCCTACTTTGGTTTATCTGCTTTACATGTACTTAATCAAAATCTGGTCTATCGTATTTCTGCACAAGCACGATCTCGAATTAATTCAATTTATATGACGCTGTATTTTGGTGGAGCAGCATTAGGTTCTTTTATTGCAGTTTATACATGGAAACATTCTGGTTGGATTGCCTGTGCCAGTATTGGTTTGGGCATGGCAATTATTAGCTTTGTAATTGATCGTTATGATTTTTATAAAATGAGACAACCTCATGACAGAAGATTAAGTCACTAAGACTTAATCTTCTAAGGGTTTATTTGCGGATGATCATAAATGTCGCTGAAGCAAACGCATAAATTTTTCCATTATCATCCACAATTTTACCTTCAGTGGTAATAATATTTCGACCTGCATTAATCAATTCACCATGCGCATAGTAAGCCGTATCTGTTTGCATTGGCCGAATCATTTTGACATTCAAATCTATCGTTCCGTAACCAACATTGGCTTCAAGTACGGAATGCGCTGCACCGCCCGTTGCTGTATCTAGCGCAGTCGCGCAAAAACCACCATGTACACCCCCTTGAACATTTAAATGAGTTTTATTGGGTGTCACTTTATAGATCACTTTACCTTTTGAGGCTTCAATCAATTGCATCGGAAGCGTTTGTGCCATTGGGGAAGACGATACTTCGCCATTTTTGAGTGCGGTTAAAAACTCTAAACCTGTTTGCATGATTCATCCTTGCTTTAAAACATGAAAAATACCTTACTATAAAAATATGATTTTCGGAATAAAATTTTGCATGACAAAAATTAAATTTCTATTAAATAAATAGGTGTAATTTAAAAAATTCATAACATTTTGTATTTTATTGTTTATTTATATTTTAATTTATTTTGGACTAAGAGCCATGAAAAATTAAAGCCAACAAAATTGAAATTTGCAGAAATAAATTTTGCAATATGGAATTATTTTAGATATTTTTAACCTATGAGGAGAATAAATTTTGAGAAACTTAAAACATGCTTTTAAGTTGAATAGAAAATCAAGGAAATAGGATATGCCTGTATATAAAGCCCCACAGCGTGATATGCAATTCGTTTTACACGAGATGTTAGAAGTTGAAGAAAACTATCAACAGTTTCCAAAATATGCAGATCAATTTAGTCGCGATTTGATCAATCAGTATTTAGAAGCCGCAGCCGATTTTTGTGAAAATGAAATTGCTCCGATCAACCAAAGTGGTGATCATGAAGGCTGTCATTTTGAACACGGCAAAGTCACCACGCCAAAAGGTTTTAAAGAAGCCTATCAGAAATATGTCGAATTAGGTTTTACCTCACTGACGGCTGATCCAGTTTATGGGGGGCAGGGTATGCCTACTTTGTTGCGGATCGCTATTTCTGAAATGTTATGCGCGTCGAACTGGTCGTGGGCAATGTATCAGGGACTTTCACATGGTGCGATGCGGACATTGGAGCATCATGGAACTGAACAACAAAAGCAAACTTTTTTGACCAAACTGATAGCAGGGATTTGGACGGGTACCATGTGCCTGACTGAATCGCATGCAGGTTCAGATTTGGGTTTGATTCGGACTAAAGCAGAACCTCAGGCAGATGGTAGTTACGCGATCACAGGCGAGAAAATCTTTATCTCAGCAGGTGAGCATGATCTGGCTGAAAATATTGTGCATATCGTATTGGCTCGTTTGCCTAATGCACCATCAGGGACCAAAGGCATTTCATTATTTATTGTACCCAAATTTAATGTTGATGAGTCTGGCAATATTCAAGATCGTAATCAGGTGGTGTGTAGCGCGATTGAACACAAAATGGGAATTCATGGCAATGCGACCTGCGTGATGAATTTCGATGCGGCTAAAGGTTATCTGATTGGCCCTGAAAATCGTGGTTTAAATTGCATGTTTACCTTTATGAATACTGCGCGTATTGGTACAGCAGTACAAGGCTTGGCAGCATCTGAAATTGCTTTTCAAGGGGCGCTCAGTTATGCCAAAGAACGTTTAGCCATGCGCGCACTCACAGGCGCTAAACAACCTACACAAAATGCAGATCCAATTATTGTACATCCCGCTGTGCGTAGTATGTTGATGACCCAAAAAGCACTTGCTGAAGGTGGACGTGCCTTGGCATATTTTCTGGCACAACACGCAGATATTATTGAAAGCTCAAGTGATGAAGCGCAAAAAAAATTATCAGATGAATTACTGGCATTTTTAACACCCATTGCCAAAGCATTTTTAACTGAATCCGGCAATGAATCTGCCAAACATGGTGTCCAGATTTTTGGTGGACATGGTTTTATAGTTGAACATGGCATGGAACAAATTGTTCGAGATGCACGTATTTCTACGCTTTATGAAGGCACCACAGAAATTCAGTCACTCGATTTACTGGCGCGTAAAGTACTCAAATCAGAAGGCAAGTTGCTTAAAAACATGACTGATTTAATTGATCAGTTTGTTGAGGAAAATCAGTCCAATTCAAGTTTAAAAACTTATCTGAATCAATTGTCTAAACTTAAAAACGAATGGCTGGAGATTACCAAGCATATTGCAGTTAAAGCACAGCATAATCCAGAGGAAATCGGAGCAGCCTCAGTCGATTATTTATATTACTCAAGTTATATCGTTTTTGCCTATCTGTGGGCGCGTATGGCAAAAGTTGCGCAACAAAAACTGGATCAAGGCACCACTGAACAGAAGTTCTATCAGGCTAAACTTAAAACTGCACAATTCTTTTATGACAAGTTATTAAATCGAACTCAACAGCATGCAGCCTCAATTAAAACAGGCGCTGAATCAGTGATGGCGCTAGATGCAGAAGATTTCGTTTTTTAATCAATGATAAACGTGGAGATGGCGAACATAAAACCATCTCCTCAAACAAGAGTATTGAATATGGATTTTCAACATATTTTGACACATGTCGAGCAACGTGTTGCCTATTTAACACTGAATCGACCTGAAGTGCTCAATAGTTTTAATGAACAGATGCATCAGGAAGTGGCTCAGATTTTGTCCGAATGGGAAACCTCTGAACAGATCAAAGTGATTGTAATTTCAGGTATGGGCAAAGGCTTTTGTGCAGGACAAGATTTATCTGCCCGAAAACCTGAAGTCATCGAAGATCCCAACTATGATGCTGGTGCATCTTTAGATCGTTATTACAATCCTTTGATTTTAAAAATTGCCAATATGCCTAAAGTGGTTGTTGCAGCAGTCAATGGCGTTGCGGCTGGTGCTGGTGCCAATATAGCATTGGCATGCGATATTGTCGTTGCCAAGCAGTCCGCTTCATTTATACAGTCATTTTCTAAAGTAGGTTTAATTCCCGATGCAGGTGGGACTTGGATTTTACCGCGTTTGGTGGGTCATGCCAGAGCAAAAGCGCTGATGTTGCTTGGAAATAAACTATCGGTTAATAAGGCTTTAGAATGGGGCATGATCTGGGAGGTTTATCCAGATGATGCTTTTCAGCAACAAGTCAATGCATTGGCTGAGACTTTAGCTATGCAACCTTTGTCATCCATGAAACTCATTAAAAAAGCCTTAAATCTTTCGCAGCAAAACTCGCTTGAACAACAGCTTGATCTTGAAAGAGATTTGCAACGTGAGGCAGGCAAATCATCAAATTATAAAGAAGGCGTACAGGCATTTATGCAAAAACGTCAGCCCAACTTCGATTAAACTTAAAACGATTTGTGACACCCAATACATGCAAAGGATGCAATCATGTCAAGTTTACAACAACAAGTTTCAGCCAATGAATGGGCTGCCAGATGCCAATTAGCAGCTTTATATCGTTTAATTGCGTATTATCGCATGACCGATTTAATCGACACTCATATTAGTTTACGTGTACCCGATGAGGAAGGTCATTTTTTAATTAACCAATATGGTATTCCTTTTGAAAAAATGACAGCGTCTCATTTAGTCAAAATCGACTATGACGGCAATATTATCGATGAACATGATCAGGGAAAAATGGTCAATGTGGCAGGATTTGTCATTCATTCAGCCATTCATTCAGCACGTCAAGATTTACATTGTGTCATTCATACCCATACCGCTGATGGAATTGCGGTATCTGCACAAAAGCAGGGATTATTGCCGATCTCGCAACATGCCTTAAAGTTTTATAACAAAATCAGCTATCACGACTACGAAGGCGTTGCCTTGTTAACTGAAGAGCGCGAACGTTTAGTTCAGGATTTTGGGCAAAATCGGGTGATGATTTTGCGTAATCATGGTTTGTTAGCAGCAGGTGATAGCGTACAACGTGCCTTCCATGAAATTTACTTTTTAGAACGCGCTTGTCAGGCACAAATCAAAGCACTTGCTGGTGGTTGTGAGTTAAATATTCCGAGTCAACAGGTTCGTGAACATACTTCAGCACAATTTGAATCCAAAGGCATTGAGCGAATTATTGCAAATGCATGGCATGCTGCATTGTCATTGATTGAACAACAAAAAGAGGAATACTGTTCATGATCGTGATTGCAACCACTGTTCCCAAAGTACAAAAATGGCTTGAAGATGCATTGGCTGAATATGCACCGCAAGAGGCTTATTGTCTGGCACATAGCGAACAAGCTCTACAGGCAACCACCGCGATTTCATGGTTTCCAGATTTAGATTATCTTGAAACTTTGCCAAATCTAAAGCTGATTCATTCTATGGCGGCGGGCGTTGAGCATTTAAATCTAAAACGCATAGGTGACCGCTATGCAGTATGCCGTGTCGTGGATGAATCTCATCAAAAAGGCATGTACGATTATTTGCAATGGTGCGTGCTGTACTATCAGCGTTTTTTTGATGTTTTGATCGCCCAACAACAGCAACAACGCTGGAAACAACCGCCACAAAAATCTAGTTCAGATGTCAAAATTGGCATTATGGGTTTGGGGCAAATGGGCGGTTATATTGCTGAAAAATTTGCAAAGCTAGGTTATCAGGTTTCAGGTTGGTCGCGTAGTTTAAAACAAATTGAAGGTGTAACTTGCTTTGCAGGTGATGCACAAAGACAGGATTTTCTTGCTCAAAGTGAAATTTTGATTAACCTGCTTCCTTTGACTGAAGATAATGTTGGTCTATTAAATACTGAATTGTTTCAACAGCTTCCTAAAGGAGCCTGTATAATTAATTGTGGTCGTGGACAACATCTAAACGAACAGGATTTAATTGCTGCACTGGATTCAGAGCAATTACGTGGTGCAGTTTTAGATGTATTTGCAAAAGAACCTTTGGCACAAGATCACGTTTTTTGGCAACATCCTAAAGTGTTGGTGACTCCACATGTTGCTTCACACGCACCTTGGTCGGCTGTCATTGGGCAAATTCTTGAAAATGATCGTCGTGTGCAGCAGGGCTTGGCTTTAGTCAATGAAGTGAATGTCATGAAAGGCTATTAAAATTTTGCTGTTATCACAATGAAATAAGATGAATGTTATTTAAGCATTCATCTTATTTAAGAGCCATTTTACAAGCTTCATGTCATTTCCACATTTTGAGATTGCACTAAAATATCTGTAGCTTGTTCAATAAAATGTTTGAGATTACCACTCCAGCTTTGTGGTTTATTGGCGATGAGATACGTATTAATTTCACCAATTTGCTCATCGATATCAAAAAACTGTAGCGCATCTTTATAGGATGACTTTTCAATATATGAACGTGGCAATATGGCGTAACCCATACCTAAATGCACACAACTTAAGATGGCATCCAGATTGCCCATTTCAGTGAGTTGTGACGGGGGTAAATCATAACCCTGTAAAAAAGACTCAATGCTTTTTCGATAAAAACAACCCTGACGGATAGCAAGAAAAGGCGTATTTAATAAAACCTTCTTATCTGGAAATGCATGGACTTCTTTAGGACAAATCAAAACTAAATGTTCCGTCCATGCCAGAAGATTATAAAAATCAGGCAGCACTTGCGAACTGGCAATAAAAGCACAGTCAAGATCGCCCTTATAAACGCGGTCAATCAATTCACGTGTTGTACCCGTATTTAAGTGAAGTCTTAATTCAGGCAGTTGCGAAAGTACGTCTTTAAATAACTGGGGTAGACGTGTTGCGGCTGTGGTTTCCATACTCCCAATTTTTAATGGAATGTCATGGCATAATGTTTGATCAGAAAAATGAAATTTCGCTTGTTGATGTAGCTCAATCATTTGCTCTGCATAATGGCGTAACTGTTGACCTGCACTGGTGGGTCGAATAGGAGATTGACGTGACAATAATTCACAGTTTAATTCATCTTCAAGCTTTTTTATATGATTAGTAATATTCGATTGCACCGTATGCAAATGCGTTGCTGCATGGGAAAAACTGCCACATTCCACAACCTTTAAAAAAATTTCCAAAGACTTTAACTGCATTATTTTTCTCTCAGTGTTTCACATCTCAAAACCCAAACTATCGCAAAAATACTATCTCAAAATAAGATACTGGCTATCACTATAAATCATTTTACCAGATATAAATAATCGACTTTAATCTATTTAACTTAAACAGAGATTGGTCTATGCAAAATACATCCAGATTGTTTTGGGTGGCATTTCTGTCAACGTGCCTAGGGATTGGGTTGTTTAGATTTTCATATACCTCCTTGATGCCACTTTTAGTTGAACAAAAATGGTTTACTGCATCATTTGCCAGTTATTTAAGTAGTGCAAATTTATTGGGCTATCTCATCGGGGCATTATTGGCGCATCCTGTCTCGCATTATATCCAAGATAAAAAATTAATTAGTATCAGTGCATTTGTAGGATCTGTAAGCCTTTTACTTTGTGCAATTCATGGTTTACCTGAGTTTTTATATATTGTTTTTCGATTATTTTCAGGAATTGCAGGTGCAACTTTAATGGTGCTTGCGCCAAGCTACGCACTAAGATGGGTAGAGCCTGAAATACGACAGCGGCTCAGTATGGTGGCATTTAGTGGGATAGGAGCGGGGGTAGTGATTTCAACATTTATTGTGCCTTATGCTGCCAAAATCAATGTTGGATTAGGATGGTTATTTCTGGGTGTTCTAAGCTTGATCTTTAGTTTTGTCATTTTTATTGGTTTACAAGGGCAACAAAAGACGTTACAGACTCATCAGATATACCAGTCAGGCATTTCTTTAGCACCCAAATACGTTCAAATGGCTGGGCTAATCATTGCTGCTTACGCTTTAAGTGCAATTGCCTATATTCCACATAGTTTGTTTTGGATCGATTTTATTAAAAGTGAGTTACATCAAAGTGTTCAATTTTCCAATCAGCAATGGGCATTTTATGGAATAGGCTCGATGTTAGGAGCAGTATTTGCTTTTTATTGCAGTAAACATTGGCAGATTTCGGGTGCTTTATGGCGTTGTTATTTACTTTATAGTCTCGCCATTTTTATTCCAGTTTATTTCCACCATTTTTATAGCTTAGCGCTTTCTTCTTTTTTAACAGGTTTATTAAATCCTGCTGTGGTTTCTCTTAGTTCAAGTGCTTTATTGAGCATATTAGGTACTCAAAATCACCAATCCGCATGGAGTATTGCAACCGCAGCATTTGCAACGGCACAGCTTGTAGGTGGTTTGTTGATCAGTTTTTTACATACAAGTGGTGTCATTTACCCACATTTGTTTTTTCTTGGCGCGATGATGATGAGCCTTGGCTTCGTGTGTAGTGTATGTTTTTACATGATTCAAAAACTAAATTCGAGTCAACTGAAGGGGGAAGGTTAATGCATTATTTTCTAGGAACTTTACGTATCATTGTAATATTAGTCATTGCGATGATCTTTCTTATCGCTTTAACAGCATGGGATGATTTTTTTGCCCCTCAACGTCATTTTAGCAATCATCTCGAACATTTTATGCAATAAAAATACGCATATAAGATATGTAAATAATGAATCTTCGTTTAGCCTAGAGTGCCAGTATTAAATGAAGATTCACATAAACTATCTAAATGTATTTCATCGCTTAAATATTATAGACCGATCCATACTCAAGCAGAAGTTAATCAATTCAGAACATTTGTGTATTTTTTCTAATCGAAACCATAGCCGCAATATTTTCTAGAAAAATATAAGAGTTCGATGATCGAACGATAAGTTTAAAATTTGAATTATAAAATATTACGCAACTCTCTGGCTGTTTCCTGTAATAAAGGCAAAATATGCTGGACTAAGTATTCTTTAGTGGTTCGCATCGTGGGAGAAACAATATTAAGCGCAGCGACTACACGTGACTGTTGTCCATAAATAGGTACAGCTAAGGCATGTACGCCCAGCTCATGTTCTTCACAGGAATAACACCAGCCTTGTTCTTTAATTTCACATAAAAGTTTTAAAAAATCCTGATTATTGGTATGCGTATATTTGGTTAGGCGTTGTAGTGGATGTTGTGATAACCATTCCTGTTGTTCATGATCATCTAGATAGGCTAAAAGAATTTTTCCTGCTGAGGTTGCATGTGCAGGCAAGCGATTTCCCAAATGTAGACCATAGGGATTTACCCGATCTGTTTGTTGGTGTGCAGCACTTCTGGCAATGGTAATCGCCTCGTAGCCATCAAGTACCATGACCGAATAGATGAGAGAAGTTTGTGTTGTCAATAAGTTAAGTAAAGGCTGAGAAATCTTGGGAAGATGTGCACCACCAAGATAAGAGCCTGAAAATTTTAATATTTTAGGCGTCAAGTAAAAGTAATGCCCATCGGATTCAAGATAACCGAGATACTCTAAAGTAAGTAAATGGCGTCGTGCAGCTGCCCGAGTCATCCCTGTTTTTTCAGCTGCCATGGTAATATTTAATCGGTGGCGATCCGTACCAAAACTGTCTAAAATCGCCATGCCTTTACCAATTCCAGCAACAAAATCTTCATGACGAATCGTTTTTTTGTTACTTGAATTGTGAAGAATTTTTTCTTCTTTCTCTATTTTTTTATCCATATCTACTGACATTCCTAGCATTTGATACATTCGTCATATTGATTTGCATACTATAACGCTAAAGCCGACCAGATAAATCAGGTTTTGTTCGATAGTCGAACAAATGATTTAATCACCGAACAAAACCTACTAAACTGGTCTGGAACTCAAACAAAAAATTATAAAAAATGATCAGACAAGGGAATCCTACCGAATGACTAAGGAATAGTATTTGAACTTGCATGAAATGTTCTTCCTTAGCCATGTCCTAGTTTTCCACCTTTCTAATTTTGCTTGATGCACAATGGAGTTATCTAAATGATAGATAAAAGTGCAGCGACCCTCGCGGAAGCGCTCTCCCAGATTAAAGACGGTGCCACCATTTTAATTGGCGGCTTTGGTACAGCAGGTCAACCCGCTGAACTGATTGATGGTTTAATCGAACTTGGACGCAAAGACCTCACCATCGTCAGCAACAATGCAGGCAATGGCGACTACGGTCTTGCCAAGCTACTCAAAACTGGCGCAGTCAAAAAAATCATCTGTTCATTCCCACGTCAGGCCGACTCTTACGTATTTGATGAACTGTATCGTGCGGGCAAAATCGAATTGGAAATCGTACCGCAGGGCAATCTGGCTTGCCGTATGCAAGCCGCAGGCATGGGACTTGGCCCAATCTACACCCCGACAGGTTTTGGTACATTGTTGGCTGAGGGTAAACCGACCCTTCAATATGACAGCAAAGACTACGTTTTAGAAAATCCCATCAAAGCTGACTTCGCCCTGATTAAAGCGCATAAAGGCGACCGCTGGGGCAATCTGGTCTATCGCAAATCTGCACGAAACTTTGGCCCAATTATGGCGATGGCAGCCGATGTAACCATTGCCCAAGTCAGTGAAGTGGTTAAACTCGGTGAGCTTGATCCAGAAGTGGTCGTGACCCCAGGCATCTTTGTACAACACGTGGTACAGGTACAACCTGCACCAGTACCTGTTTCAGCATAAGGAGAACGACATGAGTTATCAAAAACTAAGCCGTGACCAGATTGCACAGCGTGTGGCACAGGATATTCCAGAAGGTTCATACGTCAATTTAGGCATTGGCTTGCCGACCAAAATTGCCAGTTATCTGCCTGCAGACAAAGATGTATTCCTCCATTCAGAAAATGGTTTACTGGCTTTTGGCCCACCACCCGCAAAAGGTGAAGAAGATCCAGAACTGATCAATGCCGGTAAAGAATACGTGACTATGCTCAAAGGCGGATGTTTTTTCCATCATGGTGATTCATTCGCGATGATGCGTGGCGGACATCTCGATATTTGTGTATTAGGTGCTTTCCAGATTGCCGCCAATGGCGACCTTGCCAACTGGCATACCGGTGCACATGATGCAATTCCATCGGTGGGTGGGGCCATGGACTTGGCCGTTGGTGCAAAAAAAGTCTTTGTGACCACAGATCACGTGACTAAAAAAGGCGAACAGAAAATCGTTGCTGAACTGACTTACCCTGCTACAGGGCAAAAATGTGTGGATCGCATCTACACCGATTTATGCATTATTGATGTGACACCAGAAGGTCTGAAAGTGACTGAGAAAGTGGACGGTTTAAGCTTTGAAGAATTACAGAGCTTAACGGGTGCAACGCTGATTGACGCGACACAGGGATAAGGATAACTAAATATGAAAAATGCATACATTGTTGATGCAATCCGTACTCCATTTGGTCGTTATGCAGGTGGTTTAGCACCAGTTCGCGCTGATGACTTGGGTGCAGTGCCAATTACTGCATTGATGCAACGCAACCCAAGCGTGAACTGGCAACAAGTCGATGACGTGATCTACGGCTGTGCCAATCAGGCAGGCGAAGACAACCGCAACGTAGGACGAATGTCCGCACTGCTTGCAGGTTTACCCGTTGAAGTTCCTGCAACCACAGTGAATCGTTTATGTGGATCATCACTGGATGCGATTGCGATGGCTGCCCGTGCGATTAAAGCAGGTGAAGCCCATCTGATCATTACAGGTGGTGTCGAAAGCATGAGTCGCGCACCGTATGTGATGGGCAAAGCAGAAGGCGCATTTGGTCGTAGCCAAAAGATTGAAGACACCACCATGGGCTGGCGTTTTATCAATCCAAAGCTCAAAGCCATGTATGGTGTAGACACCATGCCACAAACGGCTGAAAACGTGGCAGAACAGTTCAACATCAACCGTGAAGATCAAGACCAGTTTGCTTATACCAGTCAGCAACGTACTGCGGCAGCACAAGCCAAAGGTTACTTTGCCAAAGAAATCGTGCCTGTCACGATCCCGCAGCGCAAAGGCGATCCGATCATCATTGATACCGATGAACATCCACGTGCATCGACCACTTTAGAAGCTTTAGCCAAACTTAAAGGCGTGGTTAAAGCAGACGGTACAGTGACTGCGGGTAATGCATCTGGCATTAACGATGGTGCAGCGGCATTACTGATTGCATCAGATGAAGCCATTTCACAATACAACTTAACACCACGTGCCAAAATCATTGCTGCGACCACAGTGGGCGTAGAACCCCGCATTATGGGGTTTGCACCAGCACCAGCGATTAAAAAACTATTGAAGCAAGCCAACATGAGCTTGGATCAGATGGATGTGATTGAGCTGAATGAAGCCTTTGCAGCGCAAGCTTTAGCCTGTACCCGTGATTTAGGTCTACAAGACGACGATGCACGAGTTAATCCAAATGGTGGTGCGATTGCATTGGGTCATCCACTCGGTGCATCTGGCGCACGTCTGGTCACGACAGCACTGAATCAGCTTGAACAAACGGGTGGTAAGTATGCGCTATGTTCTATGTGTATCGGTGTGGGTCAGGGTATTGCCTTGATTATTGAGCGGGTTTAAGGAAAGTCATCATGAGCCAGTTATATGCCAGCTTGTTTTACCAAAAAGAGGTGACTGAAATTTTCAGTGACCATGCTTTAGTGTCATATATGGTTGAAGCTGAAGTTGCACTGGCGCAAGCACAGGCACAGGTTGGGGTAATTCCTCAATCTGCTGCTGCTGTGATTGAACGAGTTGCAAAAACAGCATTGGAAAAAATTGACTTTGATACTTTGGCAACCGCAACAGGTTTGGCTGGGAATATTGCAATTCCTTTTGTAACACAGTTGACTGCCATCGTCAAACAAGCGGACGAAGATGCTGCGCGTTATGTGCATTGGGGTGCAACCAGTCAGGATATTTTAGATACAGCCTGTATTTTGCAATGTCGCGATGCACTGACCATTGTACAAAATCAAGTTCAGCAGTGTTATGACACCGCTTTGTCTCAAGCACAAACTTATCGTTATCAAGTGATGATGGGTCGCACATGGTTGCAACAGGCTTTACCGATTACTTTAGGTCATAAACTGGCACGTTGGGCTTCAGCTTTTAAACGTGATCTGGATCGTATGGATGCCATGAAAGATCGCGTTTTAACCGCACAACTAGGTGGTGCCGTTGGTTCATTGGCTTCATTGCAGAATCAAGGCTCAGTGGTTGTGAATGCTTATGCACAGCAATTACAGCTAAATGCAGCCGCTTGTACTTGGCATGGTGAACGAGATCGTATCGTCGAGATTGCAAGTGTACTTGGCATGATCACAGGTAACCTAGGCAAAATGGCGCGTGACTGGTCGCTCATGATGCAGACTGAGATTGCAGAAGTTTTTGAGCCAACAGCCAAAGGTCGCGGTGGTTCATCAACAATGCCACATAAGCGTAATCCAGTTGCAGCAGCATCTGTGTTGGCGGCGGCCAATCGTGTTCCAGCACTGATGTCGAGCATTTATCAAAGTATGGTGCAAGAGCATGAGCGCAGTTTAGGCGGTTGGCATGCAGAATGGTTGTGTTTACCTGAAATTTTTCAACTCACCGCAGGTGCATTAGAGCGCACTTTGGATGTACTGCAAGGCATGGAAGTCCATGTAGATAACATGCAACGTAATATCGAGTGTACCCATGGGCTGATTATGGCAGAAGCGGTGATGATGGCATTGGCACCGCATATGGGGCGTCTTAATGCGCATCATATGGTGGAAGCTGCATGCAAAAAATCGGTTGCAGAACATACACATTTAAAAGATGTAATTTCAAACATTGAAGACGTGAAGCAATATTTTAATGCCTCACAACTTGATGAAATTTTTAAACCTGAGTCATATCTCGGCAATATTCAAGACCAGATTGACGCAGTATTGCAGGAAGCAAAAGGAGTGGCAAAGTGAGCGTACACAACAGCATCATGATGACCAATCGTCAAGGCAAAACATTATCTGTCCAGATCAATGGGCCTGAAAATGCGCCTGCAATCGTATTTTCAAACTCATTGGGTACAGATCATGGGATGTGGCAACCGCAAGTTGCTGCATTAAAAAGCCAGTATCGAGTTGTAACTTATGACACCCGTGGTCATGGTCAAAGTGATGTCATTGAAAATACAACACTACAAAATCTGGGTGAAGATGTCATCGATATTTTGGATGCACTCAACATTGAAAAAGCACATTTTTGTGGGATTTCAATGGGCGGTATGACAGCACTCTGGTTAGGTATTTATCAGCCGACACGTTTTTATAGCATTACTGTTGCCAACTCAGCAGCCAAAATCTGGACAGAGGAAGGCTGGAATGCACGAGCTGATACCGTTGAGGCGAATGGCTTGGCTGATTTGGTCGCATCCACCCATACACGTTGGTTTAGCGATAAATTTGATTATCAAAATAATGATTTGGCACAACAAACCATTCAGAGTCTGGCCAATACACCAGCTCAAGGTTATGCCAACGCCTGTCGTGCTTTGGCAACGGCGGATGTACGTGAACAACTTGCATCGATTGCAATTCCAACTTTGATTATTGCAGGAGCTGCTGACCCTGTAACTACAGTTGCAGATGGTGAATTTATGCAACAGCACATCAAAGAAAGTCAGCTTTATATCATTGAAGCTTCTCATCTTTCCAATATTGAACAACCTGAAGCCTTTACTCAAGTCTTCAGTCAGTTTATTGAGTCTATTCAGTAGTTTAGATATTTAAAAGGACTTTAGGCCTTAGGAGGCAAATATGGCGTCTCAGGATTACGCTACTTCAAAAACGAGTTTAGATGCACAGGCACTGATCAATGATGCTCCTTTAAGTAAGTATCAGTGGTTGATCGCCATTGTTTGTTTTCTCATTGTTTTTGTTGATGGTATTGATACTGCTGCAATGGGTTTTATTGCACCTGCATTGGCTCAGGATTGGGGTGTTGATCGCTCTCAACTTGGCCCTGTGATGAGTGCTGCATTGGGCGGGATGATTATTGGTGCGTTGGTTTCTGGTCCAACCGCTGACCGTTTTGGTCGAAAAATCGTCTTGTCTGTTTCCATGCTGATTTTTGGTGGTTTTACGCTGGCTTGTGCTTATTCAACCAATCTGGATAGTTTGGTGATTTTCCGCTTTTTGACAGGCATCGGGCTTGGTGCAGCTATGCCAAATGCCACCACATTATTTTCTGAGTATTGCCCAGCGCGCGTGCGTTCACTTTTAGTGACCTGCATGTTTTGTGGTTATAACTTGGGCATGGCAATGGGTGGTTTCATTAGTAGCTGGCTGATTCCAGCCCATGGTTGGCATAGCCTATTTTTATTAGGTGGCTGGGCTCCACTTATTTTGATGCTTTTGGTGATTTTCTGTCTGCCTGAATCTTATCGCTTCTTAATTGTAAAAGGCGGCAATAACGAAAAAGTTCGTCAGATTTTGACGCGCATTGCGCCACAGCAAGTACAAGGCGTCACTGAATTTCATGTACCTGAAGAAAAAGCCAATGACGGTGATAAAAAAGGCGTGTTTGGCATGCTGTTTTCACCAAAATATGTCAAAGGTACTGTTTTACTTTGGCTGACTTACTTCATGGGTTTAGTTGTTATTTACCTGTTGACCAGTTGGTTGCCAACACTCATGCGTGAAACGGGTGCATCGCTTGAACGCGCAGCATTTATCGGTGGTTTATTCCAATTTGGTGGTGTACTCAGTGCACTGTTCATTGGCTGGGCAATGGATCGTTTCAATCCAAACCGTATCATTGCTGGCTTTTATTTAGCTGCTGGTATTTTTGCCCTAATTGTAGGTCAAAGTTTATCTAATCCGACTTTACTTGCTGTCTTTATTCTGTGTGCTGGTATTGCGGTCAATGGCGCGCAATCTTCTATGCCTGTACTCAGCGCTCGTTTCTACCCAACTCAATGTCGTGCGACAGGTGTCGCTTGGATGTCTGGTATTGGGCGTTTTGGTGCAGTATTTGGTGCATGGATTGGTGCGGTTTTGTTAGGTAATAACTGGTCATTTACCATGATCCTGAGCATGTTGTTTATTCCTGCTGCCGCTGCCGCTGTCGCAATCTTTGTTAAATCTGTTGTTGCACATACGGATGCAACTTGATCTGAGGTTTCTCTAATGAATGATGAACAACGTTATAAACAAGGACTTGAAGTCCGCACTGAAGTTCTAGGTGAAAAGCACGTCAACCGTTCACTTGAGAACCTGAATGACTTCAATTCAGATTTTCAAAATTTTATCAGTCGTTATGCATGGGGCGAGGTCTGGTCTCGTCCAGGTCTACCACGTCATACACGCAGTCTGGTTACGATGGGTATTTTGCTTGCGCTAGGACGTGAAGCAGAGCTGCGTATGCATATTCGCGCTTGTTTCAACAACGGCGTAACTAAAGATGAACTTAAGGAATTATTTCTTCATTCATCACTTTATGCGGGCTTACCCGCAGCAAATGCCGCCATGCATATGGCAGAAGAAGTTTTTGTAGAGCTAGAGATTGGCTCAGACCAAGACGGTCAACAGTAACGGTTCAAGGATTTTACTTTTTAAAGGAGAGATATCATGTCTCAAATTATTTGGGGAGCTTACGCTCAGCGTAATACAGATGACCATCCGCCAGCATATACACCCGGCTATAAAACCAGTGTATTACGCTCGCCTAAGAATGCGCTCATTTCAATTGCGGAAACATTGACAGAAGTCACTGCACCTCATTTTAGTGCTGACAAATTTGGCTCTAAAGACAACGATTTGATTTTGAACTATGCCAAAGATGGTTTGCCAATTGGTGAACGCGTCATTGTTCATGGTTATGTACGTGACCAGTTTGGTCGTCCTGTAAAAAATGCACTTGTAGAAGTCTGGCAAGCCAATGCTTCTGGTCGTTATCGTCACCCAAATGATCAATACATTGGTGCGATGGACCCTAACTTTGGTGGCTGTGGTCGTATGTTGACTGACAGTAATGGTTACTACGTCTTCCGCACGATTAAACCGGGTCCATATCCGTGGCGTAACCGTATCAATGAATGGCGTCCTGCGCATATTCACTTCTCATTAATTGCAGATGGTTGGGCGCAGCGTCTGATTTCACAGTTCTATTTTGAAGGCGATACGTTAATTGATTCTTGTCCAATCCTGAAAACCATTCCTTCAGAACAACAACGTCGTGCATTGATCGCTTTGGAAGACAAGAGCAATTTTATCGAAGCTGATAGCCGTTGTTACCGCTTTGACATCACGCTGCGTGGTCGTCGTGCGACTTACTTCGAAAATGACTTAACTTAATGGATGGAGTAAATAACATGAATGGTTGGAATTTTCAGGAACTCAAAGAAACCCCATCTCAAACAGGTGGTCCATACGTACATATTGGTCTTTTACCTAAACAAGCCAATATCGAAGTGTTTGAACACAATCTGGATAACAATCTTGTGCAGGAAAATACACAAGGTGAACGTATCCGTTTGGAAGGTCAGGCATTTGATGGTCTAGGTTTACCACTACGCGATGTTTTAATTGAAATCTGGCAAGCAGATGCCAACGGCGTGTATCCAAGTCAGGCTGATTCTCAAGACAAACAAGTCGATCCAAACTTTTTGGGTTGGGGGCGTACTGGCGCTGATTTTAATACAGGCTTTTGGAGTTTTAATACCATTAAGCCGGGCGCTGTTCCGGGTCGTAAAGGCTCCACTCAAGCACCGCATATTGCTCTGATTATTTTTGCACGCGGTATTAACATCGGTCTAAACACGCGTGTTTATTTTGATGATGAAGCAGAAGCCAATGCCAAAGATCCTGTATTAAACAGCATTGAATGGGCGACTCGTCGTCAAACGCTGATTGCTAAACGTGAAGAGCATGATGGTGAAATCGTATACCGTTTTGACATCCGAATTCAGGGTGAAGATGAAACTGTCTTTTTTGATATTTAATGATGGAATCAACTGTACGTCTTTGGCGTACAGTTCTCTTGGTTTACAAGGAAACGTAAATGTTTAATACCAATAAACTCGTTAAACAACTTTGCATCAGTGGTGCATTATTTATGTCTTTGCCTTTTGCATCAGCTCATGCTGTAGAAGCAACGAGAGCGCCTGCACATGCATCCTATATTGTAAAAAATCTTAATATTGGTGAATTACCAGTCAAAACTATTGTGCCGATTACTGCAAAAACTAAAGAGCAGGCAATCGCACAAGCTAAAGTGATTGCAGCCAATAAAGATGCAGATATTGCAGAATTTCGTATTGACTTGCTTGAATTTGCAAGCGATAGCAAACAAGTGATTGCTTTAGGTCAAGAACTGAACCAGATTTTAAAAGATAAACCATTACTTGCTACCATCCGTACTGCGAATGAAGGCGGAAAGTTACAAGTAACGGATCAAGACTATGAAAAGATCTATAGTGAATATCTGAAAAAACCATTCATGCAATTGCTGGATATTGAGATGTTCCGTGATCCAGCAGCGGTTGCCAAATTGACCAAGCTTGCATACCAGAAAAAAGTACTGGTTGTGATGTCAAACCACGACTTTGACAAAACACCAAGTGAGCAAGAAATCGTAAGTCGCCTATTAAAACAGGATCAAATGGGTGCTGATATTTTAAAAATTGCGGTAATGCCAAAATCCAAGCAAGACGTATTTACCTTGATGAATGCCACCTTGAAAGTCAGTGAGCAAAGTAAAAAGCCGCTTTTGACCATGTCGATGGGGCGTTTAGGCACGATTTCCCGTATTGCAACTGCCAATATGGGCGGTAGTTTAAGCTTCGGCATGATTGGAGAGGCTTCAGCACCGGGACAAATTGATGTCACTCAACTCAAACAATTCCTTAAAACGGTTCAACCTACACCTTAAATAAGACAGGGAACATGTCATGAAATTAACTTCTTTACGCTTGTCAGCTTTGGCATTGGGTTTGGTAACTTCTGGTTTTGCAGCGGCAGAAACTTATGTCGTTGATCGTTATCAGGATGACAATGAAAAAGGTTCTTTGCGCTGGGCGATTGAACAATCCAATGCTAACTCAGCTCAGGAAAATCAGATCCTGATTCAAGCAGTGGGTAAAGCGCCTTATGTGATTAAAGTTAATCAACCATTACCACCGATCAAGTCCTCTGTAAAAATTATAGGGACAGAGTGGGATAAAACAGGTGAGTTTATTGCCATTGATGGTTCAAACTACATTAAAGGTGAAGGTGCTAAAGCTTGCCCTGGTGCGAACCCTGAACAGTATGGTACCAATGTTCGCACCATGACTTTACCCGGTCTGGTTCTACAAGACGTGAATGGGGTAACTCTTAAAGGTCTGGATGTTCACCGCTTCTGTATTGGGGTTTTGGTAAACCGTTCAAGTAACAACCTGATTCAGCATAACCGCATTAGCAATAACTATGGCGGAGCGGGTGTCATGATCACGGGAGATGACGGAAAGGGCAATCCAACTTCAACCACGACCAACAATAATAAAGTGCTAGACAATCAATTTATCGACAATGGTGATGGATTAGAACTCACACGTGGTGCAGCATTTAACCTGATTGCCAATAACCTGTTTACTTCCACCAAAGCCAATCCTGAGCCATCACAAGGGATTGAAATCCTTTGGGGTAACGACAATGCCGTTGTAGGAAACAAATTTGAAAACTATTCCGATGGTTTGCAAATTAACTGGGGCAAACGTAACTACATTGCGTATAACGAGTTGACCAATAACTCATTAGGATTCAATCTGACAGGTGATGGCAATATCTTTGACAGCAACAAAGTACATGGTAATCGTATCGGTATCGCGATCCGTTCTGAAAAAGATGCCAATGCACGTACGACTTTGACCAAAAACCAGATTTGGGACAACGGCAAAGACATTAAACGTTGTGAAGCAGGTGGTTCCTGTGTTCCCAATCAGCGTCTTGGTGCGATCGTATTTGGCGTTCCTGCACTTGAACACGAAGGCTTTGTCGGTTCGCGTGGTGGCGGTGTGGTCATTGAACCCGCAAAACTTCAAAAAACCTGTACGCAGCCGAATCAACAAAACTGCAATGCTATTCCAAATCAGGGCATTCAGGCACCTAAACTTACGCTCAATAAAAAACAGTTAAGCATTGAAGTTAAAGGAACACCAAACCAGCGTTATCACGTTGAATTTTTTGGAAATCGCAATGCTTCTTCATCTGAGGCTGAGCAATATTTGGGTTCAATGGTGATGATGACAAATGCGCAAGGTGTTGCAAAAGCAAACTGGACACCAAAAATGGTAATGCCTTCTATTACAGCCAATGTCACGGATCATTTGGGTGCAACATCTGAATTAAGTCCTGCGGTTCAGCTTAAATAACAAAATTAAGGATAAAGCGGTGTCTTCGCTTTGAAGACACCCAGATTAGAAAGGAAAGAATATGCATCATTTTTTTAAATTGGGTTTGATTTCAACAGCAGTATTAAGCAGTCAGATTGTACTGGCGAATGAGTTTTGGTCACAAGATCGCCAATGGTTATTGGGGGATTGGGGCGGTGAGCGTCAGCAACTCGAAAACAAAGGTTATAAATTTACAGCGTCGATTATGAGTCAGGCTGCGACCAATCTTGATGGTGGCTATAACGATAGTAATACCCTTGAAAATGCAGGGCAGCTTACTTTAGGTGCAAATTTTGATTTAAATAAAATTGCGGGTTGGGAAGATACGACTGCGGCGATCATGATTACCAAACGTGACGGGAATGCCTTAACACTTGAGCGCATTAAAGATCCACGTTCAAGCGCCTTAGGGAATAGTCAGGAAATTTACGGACGCGGAAAAATCTGGCGCTTAACTCAGGCATGGATCAAAAAAGGTTTTGATGACAATACCGTTCAGGTCAAAATTGGTCGTATGGGTATGTCAGATGATTTCAACAGCTCACAATGCGAATTTCAAAATCTTTTACTTTGTGGTGGGCAGCTTGGAAAATCGATTGGTTCGATCTGGTATAACTGGCCAGTGGGACTTTGGGGCGCAAATGTAAAATACCAATTTGCACCTGAATGGACGTTGGGTCTGGGTGTATATGAGGTCAATCCTGATAATGTCAAAACCAAATCAAATAGCGATGGTTTTAATCTTGATATGAATAATGTCAAAGGTGCAACCATTCCAGTGGAATTAGCATGGAAACCTAAACTTAGTGCATTTAACGGTTTGCCAGGCGAATACAAAATAGGCGCTTTGTACTCAACCGCAGATGCCAATGATGTGGGTACAGCAGGTAAGGAGCATAGTGGCAAGCACAGCTTCTGGATTAATACACAACAGCAGTTAACTCAGCGTGAAAATGATCCAAAACGTGGCTTATTTTTGAGCTTTAATGGTGTGCTCAACGATAAAGCGACAACAACGGTACAAAGTACCCAGCAAATTGCTGTTTGGTACAAAGGTGTTTTCGATAGCCGTCCAAATGATTCGATTGGTTTTGGTTTAGCCAACTATTTGGTGAATGATCGTGCCCGTGATCGTCAAATCGCAACTAACGAAAGTCGCGGCTATTATGAATATGATGCATTTGCAACCAACTATATTCCAATTCAACGTGACGAACTCAATGTTGAACTAAATTATACCTACCAATGGTCGCCAGCCGTAATGCTACGCCCAAATATCCAATATATCCATCAACCTGCGGGTGTCAAAGAGGTCGATGATGCGTGGGTTGCAGGTTTAACTATGCGTTTAAATTTCTAACAATATCGAGATTTTAATAAAAAATATTGATTAAAATATAAGCATGATATTGTTGGATTTAAGCATTATTCGAACAGCTAAAGTGGCAAAAACCACTTTAGCTGAATGTGTTTATACATAACAGTGACGATCTGAGGTTGTTCGCAGACTTTCATTGTTATGATAAGTGGAGAAAGATGTATGTCTGACCCTCAAGCAAAATCTCACATCATATTGAAAATATGGTGTTTCATACTTGGGCTAGCTTTATTCATTACGGGCTTATTCTATATCATCGGCGGTGGCAAACTGATTAGCCTCGGTGGTTCATGGTACTTCCTGATCGCGGGTTTATTCACTACCGCATCAGCATTTTTTATCTTTAAGAAAAAAGCACTGGGCGTTTGGTTATTTGCGCTGGTCTTTGTTGGAACTGTGATTTGGGCGTTGATTGATGCGGGATGGGAATTCTGGCCATTACATTCGCGTTTAATGTTCCCAGCAGGTCTATTTGCTGCTTTATTACTGACTTTACCTTCTATTCGTAAATATCAGTATCAAACTTCACTTTCTGCACCTGCTTATATTATTGGTGGTTTGACGGTTTTAGGCATGATCGGTGGTTTATACGGTATGTTTATTCCACATCCAACAGTGAAAGCATCTGGCGAAGAGTTACCACTTGTTCCTGTTGATCCAGCTAAAAAGCAGGTCAATTGGGATCATTATGGTAATGATGCAGGGGGCAGCCGTTTTGCAGCCTTAGATCAGATCAACCGAAATAATGTGTCCAAATTGAAAGAAGTTTGGCGCTTTCGCACCGGTGACTTTACTACGGGTACGGGAAATGGTGCTGAAGATCAATCGACACCGCTTCAAGTGGGCGATAAAGTATTCTTGTGTACACCACATAATAATATTTTTGCACTTGATGCCGATACAGGTAAGCAACTCTGGAAAGCTGAAGTGAATTCCAAAGCGGATGCTTGGGAGCGTTGCCGTGGTGTCGCTTATTTTGATTCGACCCAACCATTGCTACAACCGACATTGGCAGGCGCCACGCCTGTTGCAACTGTAACAGCAAATACCGAATGTCCACGTCGTGTATATACCAATACGCCTGATGGTCGTTTAATTGCAGTCAATGCAGATACGGGGGAACGTTGTAAAGACTTCGGTGTTAATGGCACAGTCGATTTGCTACAAGGTTTAGGGGATGGCACGAAAGCCCCTCGTTTTGAAGTCACCTCTGCGCCGACCGTTGCGGGTTCTGTTTTGGTTATTGGTAGCCGTATTGCCGATAACGTTGCCGCAGATATGCCAGGTGGTGTTGTTCGTGCGTATGATGTCATTACAGGGCAATTACGTTGGGCATTTGATGCACGTAACCCAGATCCAAACTATGTATTAAAACCAGGTGAAACTTATAAACGTAGCTCCGCAAACTCTTGGGCTGCGATGTCGTATGATCCACAAATGAATACGGTGTTCTTACCAATGGGAAGCTCATCTGTAGACGTTTGGGGGGGCAATCGTACTGCACCAGATCATAAGTACAACACTTCTGTTTTAGCGCTTGATGCATCGACGGGTAAAGAGAAGTGGGTCTATCAGACAGTTCACAATGATCTTTGGGATTTTGACTTGCCAATGCAGCCAAGTCTGGTTGATTTCCCAATGAAAAATGGTACAACCAAGCCTGCTGTGGTTATTGGGACCAAGTCTGGTCAATTCTATGTACTTGATCGTGTTACCGGTCAACCGCTGACCAAAGTTGAAAATCAGCAAGTTAAAGTAGCGGATATTCCAGGTGAGCAATACAGCAAAGTGCAACCACGTTCAGTTGAAATGCCACAGATTGGTAATCAGACTCTAACTGAATCAGACATGTGGGGTGCTACACCATTTGATCAGTTGATGTGTCGTATTAGCTTTAAATCAATGCGTTACGATGGTCTATATACTGCACCGGGTACTGATATTTCATTAAGTTTTCCAGGTTCGCTTGGTGGTATGAACTGGGGTTCAATTGCATTTGATCCATCGCATCGTTATATGTTTGTCAATGACATGCGTTTAGGTCTGTGGATCCAACTGATCAAACAGACACCTGAAGATGTCAAAATTCAGGCAAGTGGTGGTGAAAAAGTCAACACGGGTATGGGTGCTGTGCCTATGGCGGGGACACCGTATAAAGTCAACAAAAACCGCTTTATGTCGGCTTTGGGGATTCCATGCCAAAAACCGCCATTTGGTACCATGACTGCAATTGACATGAAAACACGTCAAGTAGCGTGGCAAGTACCTTTGGGCACAATTCAGGATACTGGGCCAATGGGGATTAAAATGGGCTTGAAAGCGCCGATTGGTATGCCAACCATTGGTGGTCCAATGGCGACACAGGGTGGACTAGTTTTCTTTGCCGCAACGCAAGATTATTATTTACGTGCCTTTGATTCGTCAAATGGTAAAGAGCTCTGGAAAGCCCGATTACCAGTCGGTAGCCAAGGCACACCAATGAGCTATGTTTCACCTAAAACAGGAAAACAATACGTTGTAATTTCTGCGGGTGGTGCGCGTCAGTCTCCTGATCATGGTGACTACGTAGTAGCCTATGCCTTAGACAAATAAGTAATAATTTATAAAAAAGGGATTCTTCAGAGTCCCTTTTTTGATTAAACAATATTTCTCAACTCATTTGCGGTATTTCTAAGTAAAGGTAATACCTGATCGATCAAATAACTTTCCTGTATCCGATTGGTTTGTGACATACAATTCAGCGCAGCAATCGCTTTGGCTTGAGCATTCAAAACGGGAACAGCAATGGCAATCACCCCCAATTCATGTTCTTCCTTAGATAAACAATAATCTGAAAGTGAAATCTGCTTGAGTGTTTTTAAAAAAACAGATTCATCAATCATCGTATAAGGGGTTAAACGTTTCAAACCATAGCGTCGAATCCATTGAATCTGATCATCGAGAGTTAAAGTCGACAATAAAACTTTACCTGTAGAGGTTGCATGTGCAGGTAAACGATTGCCTAAATGCATCCCATAAGGACTAACACGTAAATTATCCTGCTGCGGTAAATAACTACGCGCGATCGGAACGACTTCATGATCATAGCACCACAATAGAAAAGGTGAGGGTAGTTTGTGCGCACAATAAGTTTAAAAATGATTGAGCTACTTTCGGAAGATGCGCAGAACTTAAATATGAACTAGAAAAACGCAGTACACGATGAGTGAGCCAAAAATAATGCTCATCGGTTTCCAGATAGCCCAAAAACTTTAAGGTTTTAAGATAACGTCGCGCTGCGGTTCGGCTAATACCTGTGCGTTCTGCAACTTGAGTTACATTTAAGCGTTGACGATCGATTCCAAAAGCTTCAAGTAATGCCAAACCTTTGGCTAAACCTGCAATGTAATCTTCAGTTCTAATTTGTTCATTTGAATGCGGGTGATGAACTAATTCACTTTGTCTTTCCATAACAAAATTCCTAGTCTACAGCTTGGTTTTGTCCGTATAGCGGACAGTTGTCATGGTATACGGATTCTAGTTCATTTGAAATATAGAGCTTAGACATATAAGCACGTAATTTAATGAAAGGAAATCGCAAGGATGAAGTTATGGAAATCATGAAGACTAATGTGGCTATTATTGGTTCAGGCCCAGCAGGATTATTACTCGGTCAATTACTTTATAAAGCTGGAATTGATCACATCATCATTGAACAACGTAGTGCTGAATATGTTGCATCGCGGATTCGTGCTGGTATTTTGGAACAAGTTTCAGTCGATTTATTGAAACAGGCTGAGGTTGATCAAAATCTAAATCAAAAAGGTTTAGCCCATTCTGGCATAGAAATTTTAACCGATGGAAAAAAGCATCGTGTTGATTTATCAGCATTAACCAATGGTAAACAAGTCACAGTTTACGGTCAAACGGAAGTGACTAAAGACCTGATGCAAGCGCGTGAGCAAGCAGGTTTAACATCATTTTATGAATCAAATCATGTACAGATTTTTGATTTTTATGAAAAACCTAAAGTTATCTTTGAGTCTCAAGGAAAAAGTTATCAAATTGAATGTGATTTTATTGCAGGTTGTGATGGCTATCATGGTGTATGTCGCGCCAGTATTCCACAAGATCAAATTAAAACATTTGAAAAAGTTTATCCATTTGGTTGGTTAGGAGTTTTGGCAGACGTACCACCAGTTGCAGATGAATTAATCTATGTACAATCTGAACGTGGATTTGCTTTGTGTAGTATGCGCTCAGAAACTCGAAGTCGCTATTATTTACAAGTTCCATTGACAGATAATGTAGAAAATTGGTCAGATGAACAGTTTTGGGATGAATTAAAAAATCGCCTTGATCCTGAAAGCCGTAAACATTTGATTACTGGGCCATCAATTGAAAAAAGTATTGCGCCATTAAGAAGCTTTGTGACTGAACCAATGCGCTTTGGTCAGTTATTTTTGGCGGGTGACGCTGCCCATATTGTGCCGCCAACTGGTGCCAAAGGTTTAAATTTGGCTGCTTCAGATATCGCATATTTATCCAGCGCACTGATTGAATATTATCAGAAGGGTTCTGACCAAGGCATTCTTGAATATTCTGAAAAATGTCTGAAACGTGTATGGAAAGCAGAGCGTTTTTCATGGTGGATGACACATTTGTTGCATCGCTTTGAAAATGAAAGTGAATTTGACCATAAAATAAAACAGGCAGAACTCAGCTATATTTTAAGTTCAATTGCTGGGCAAACAACACTGGCTGAAAATTATGTGGGTTTGCCATATGAAATTAAAGCTTTTGGTGATTTTAAACAAGCAAGTTAAATCAATATGATATGGGAAAGTATTCAACATACTTTCTCATTGTTTATTTTTATATATGGAGTTAATGATGAAAAATTTTAATACAGTACCATTTGAACTCTTGAATCATAAAGTTACGTTTAGAGACCTGGCATTTGAACGACTTTTAAATAGCCTAGAGATACCAATTGATTATCCAGAACATTTAAAAATCTCAATTATTAAAGGTGTCGTTGAACACATAGATATATCATTTAACACTAAAATGGAAATGTCATGCAGTATTGTTGTTGACGATAATTTATATTCGATTTCGGAAATTGATCTTATAGGTATAGAGGAAATAAATTAAGCTGTTAATGGTTGTGAATCATAAAAATAATCATTAAAAACAATTACTTAAAATATGCAACTTCGTATAATGAAGATTATGTTAAATAGAATATCCAAGACTGTGGCCTACACAACACTGTTTGTTGCCACAGCTCAGTAACGTGATGATCTACGATTATACATCACGTTACTGAGTATCCTAGTGAACATAATATAAGTTATGCAGAAATCAGATCGCTACTCGACTTGCGTATTAGTCAAGCCTACGCAAGTCTGCGTGGCTATGACCTCTATGTCTGGGTACATGATGCAGATTTGGTCAATCGTTTCCCGCATATTATAAATTGGGGGTTGAAGACCTTGCTTAGCAGTTGATTCTGCCGTGTTTACTAATACTTTGGCTATTTTATGTTCAAAGGTTTGAACAACTGAATTATCCTGTGGCTGTTTCTGTTTTTTAGTGATGAGCTGTTGGCAATGGTTTAATTTGTTCTGAACAACACCATTCAAATAATCTTTAAGGTTTTGGCAAACTCGAAGATCAATTTCTGAGTATGTAGTAGCTAAAACAATTTCATCCATGATGAATTGTGATTCTTCATAGACTTCTGTTAGTTGATGAATGTTTTTATCGAAGTCTTGAATTTTATTAATTAAGGGGCTGTACTAGATTAGCGTTGTTTTAATCTATGAAAATGAAGCTAACCAATTGTAAACTCAGCAAGAAAATACAACTTAAACTACTCGAGTTTTTTGTGCTTGAAGTGACAGCCAGATCAGCAGCGGATTTACTAGGGATTCACCCTAATTCTGCTGCTCTCTTTTATACCAAAACTCGTAAGATAATCGCCTATCATTTAGGGCTGGAAGCCCTCGAAGTGTTTGATGGTGAAATTGAACTGGATGAAAGTTATTTCGGTGGCACACGCAAGGGAAAACGGGGAAGAGGTGCTGCTGGAAAAGTGATTGTGTTTGGTTTGCTTAAACGAAATGGAAAGGTCTATACGGTTATTATCCCCGATACGAAATCAAGCACCTTAATGCCTGTAATTTCAGAGAAAATAACTCCTGACAGTATTGTTTATACAGATCACTGGCATAGTTATAATGCTTTGGACATAGCAGGTTTTAGACATTA